>JAHDBO010000194.1 GCA_020630355.1 Saprospiraceae bacterium | reverse complement strand
GACTGAGCGATTAGAAGTTGAAACAAGCAGCACGACTTTTCCTAGACTGACGCTTCCTTGATTTCCATTTTAATTTTTGTCGCTGCCACCAAGAAATTCCCCGTTTACTTCTACGCTTCTTGTACCTGCTCTTTTTCTTATAACTTTTTCTTGCTTTGCGCACCTTCACTGAAGCACTACCGCTTTTGTTTTCATCGGCAAGATCCGCAACAGTTAGCTCGGTAGCGACCGCATCAGATACTTTAGGACTTTCCACATCCAATAAGGGTATGTCATTGTTGATGGACGGTATAGCTTCAGCTTTCTTTTTTTGCTTTCTTTTTACAATATTTTTTTTGCTGAAATTTGTCAACCTAGCTTTTGCTTCGGGACGCCTTTGTCTTTTTATAATCTTGACGATTTTCTTTTTCCTTGGCTTTATCAATTCTTTAGTTTCAGTCTTCAGTCTATGATTCCTTCTGGCCACCTCTTGTTTCTGTATCTTTTTGAGCATCGCTGGTGTGATTCGTACCTCTTGTCCTACGGTATAGTTGTCAATGTCTAATTTGTCCAACACATCTTCGTCTGCTGCCCCCCTTTCTTTTACTACCACTGTTGTCTGCTGGTCTTCTTCATCTTGGTATTTATCTACTACTACCTGTGCGGCAAGGCTTTTTCCAATAAGACCGAATGCCACCATTATTATTAATTTTTTCATCATATATATTTTAATAAATTATAACATGGGGGTCACAAGGCTGTGTCTAGCCGCTACGCTCTATCCATATACTATAATTTTGTTGATAAATTTCTTTTAATGAAAGGAGTCCCTACTCAAGTAATGTAAGGTAATTTGATCAGGTGTTTTATAACAATAAAAACTTACGCCCAGGATCTGTCCAATCAATTAACTTGCATTACTTACGAGCAGTGATGGTCGTCTGATTTTTACTGTTTTGGCTCAACTCCTGATAAATCAGGTAATGGTTTTTGCCCTCAGACTCCACAATTTCTTTCAAAGTCTTCTTATCCAATGGGTCTTCGTCTTTTATGCCTATTATCTTTAGTTCTGTTCTTCTGTTGTCTTGGTGCATGGCTTCACTACAGGTTACCCCATCAGTGCATCTATTCACTGGCTGTGTCTCCCCATAACCTTTCCAAGTCAGGTTTTCTCGACTCAGACCACGGCTTACCAAGTACTCCACCGCAGATTTTGCTCTTCTATCGGATAAATTCATATTGTAAGAGTTGCTACCACGAGCATCAGTATGCGACCCCATTTCGACCAGTACGCCAGGATTGTCTTTCAATACGGTCAGGACGTTTTCCAAAACCAATTTTGCGTCAGGGCGGATAAACGCTTTGTCATAATCATAATATAGATTGTCAATTTTAAAAGTCTTGTTCAGTTCAACTTTCTCCATTTCTATGTTCCCTAAAAACGCACCTATCTGATTTTCATTTGCCATGACGTCCACTACATTGGGTTCGACGACGCCCATGCCCTCAAAGCACAAGATGCAACCTTCTATATTGACATACGCTTCGATGCGCTTATTCAAATATCCTTTTTTACGTATCATGAGCGTATAGTGATTGCCCTCTTCGAAATCGAATAAAAAACTAGGTTTGGGATGATCGATCAGCACAAGCTCTTCTGTTTGAGTAGTATTGTTGTACACTTCAATCCTAGCTCCTTCAATTGCTCTGACCTTGGCATATTCATCCGCACTTGTGATATTCACGTCAAAGATATACCCTGGTTTGCGCTCAAGCTTCAATTTTAAAAGGTCATCTAAATTATCGACAGATAAACGATTCTCTTCCTCAAAGAAATTTTCTTTATCGGCAATCAAAATATATTCTTTCCCATCCTTGACTTCCACCTCAAAAGCTCCATTCTTGTTGGTTACATCCGTAGCAACAACCCTCTTTGTTGCCTTGTCCAAAATTTTAACCTCAACATTTTTCACCGATTTTGACTGGTTTTCATCCGTGATGATTCCTTTGACTTCGACTGTCTGAGCTTGAACTTGAAATATGGCTATTACAAGAATACTTATGGTATAAATGAAGCGTTTCATAATTAATTTGAATATTTTTCACAGACCTGTTAGCCTTGGAGCTGTTGACTCGACCAAGGTGCAAGAATGAATTGTTAAAAGATTTATAAATCCGAGACGACTAAGGTGCTACTTGAATAGCATACCATAACCGATTTTGCTCGAAAAGACCCAAGAAATTTGGAATCGTACGATGAGATATAGGGCAAGGGTTTGACCACAAAACACCTACATAACCGTGTTGAATGTGTGTGAACGTTACTAAGGGCAATGCCTCTGCTAGCTTGTTCAGTTTGTTAGACCTCAATTTGGATAACAAATCCATTTATGTGTCTATATTCTTATAACGGATGAGTGGCTAAAATGATTGACCTGTAAAATAATTTAATTTCACAAATGATTTTTTAAAATTGTAAATAATTGATTATCAGTTGTTTGGGTAATAATAATATTTTTTCCCTATTAACCAAATTCTCCTATGCTTAACAACAATTAATGAAAGAGGATTGAAGTTTCCGAGCTTCAATCCGATACGATCCTTGTATTTTACTCATTTAAAGCCTGACCTCTTCTCCCGTGAAACTCAACTTCAGAATAAGTGACACACTTTTCTATTCTTTAGATTTACAAAAGAAAGAAAAAGCAGTCTATCTATCAAGCTATTATGATAACAATGTCATCCTAGCCCCGCTGCTTTTTCCGTCTTGCCAAGACCTTCCGAATCCAGTTTGGGATGACGATGACACCAGCAATCAGATAGGAATAATAGGTCAACAAACGCCAAATGGTAGCGATGACCAAGGAAATGCCCTTAGGAACATAATCGCTCAAAAATCCACCAAAAACGACCTCCGCAAAACCAGCTCCACCAGGCGTTGGACTAAATGCCATAATGACAAACATCGCTTGCAAACGAGCATACAAACCAAGTTGAGTGACAACATCAACCGCTAGGGGCATTGCGGTGACGATACCGATAATCAGGCAGTTGAGGAGTAAAAAACGGCAAGACCAAGCCGTAGCAGTTGATAAAAATGCACCTAGGTGAAATTTCCAGTTTTCTTGTTTGAGCGCCTTAGAGGCAGTTATCATATCATTGCCCAGATCATTGGCCTTGGCTTGATAACGCTTCAAGAAACCAAAACTGGTAAACCAAGTCATGATACGTTTGATTTGCTTCGGATTGTAGAATAGCCCTAGCGCAAAGAGGGCCCCATAAGTCAGCATCAAGAAGTAGGCCCCGATGAAGGTATAGCCCCAGCCATCCATATCGTTGAAAGAACTCAAATTGGGGCGAATCATATTCGGACCATAAAAGAGGAATAAGATAGGTAAGGTCAGGATAAAAAAGGCGGCATCCAATACAACTGTATAAAGCACAATCGTAGCTGTTCTAGCGGTCGATAGTCTTTCTTGAGCCAGTACAAAAAAAGCAACCGCCGAACCTCCAATACTAGTAGGGGAGACGGCCGAACTGAATTCCCAGATAAATATCAATTCGATACATTTTAGCCAAGAAAATTCTCCCTTCGTCAGCACACGTAGCCTAGTCGCATAAGCAATGTGTCGGACAATGAATAGCAGTATCGACATTCCTATCCAAAATAAAGCATATCCAGTCCACTTGATTTTGGCAAACTCCTCTGGGTCGAACTGCTGCCAAAGCAAATAGGCGACCACCCCAATTCCTATCAAAATCGGAAAAATCACCCTAGAAATACGGATAGATTGTAGGACTTCCTGCTGTTCATCATTGAAATCCTGCGTGCTTTCGCTCATGTTAAATGAATTGGGATGGTCTATTTTTAACGATTGCTTATTTACTTGGACATCACCCAGAAGTTGTTCATGCCTTCTCGGATGTCAAGGTCTAACTGCTGTAATTGTACCAACTCCAATAAGGCTAAAAAGTTGAAAATGGCGTGTACTCTATTGGTACATTCCAAAAACAAAGTCTCAAAACGAGCCTTACCATATTGAGCAACTTGCTGAAGTAGGTATTCTTTTTGTCCTCGTACCGTGTAGTTGTATTTTACGACCTGATGCACCACTTTCTTATTGGCATCCTCAAAACGCTCCACTACCTTTTGAAAAGATTTCATCAGTTTGAATAAAGTGATGGACTCCAGTTCTACATCAACCAATGCTTTGGTAGAAATCGACTTGAGTTCTTTTCCTGTGTTGCCCCTGACTTCTTTCAGGGAACGGTCTTCCTCCATGTTCCTCAACTCCTCCAAGACACTTTTATAACGCTTGTACTCTAATAGTCGTTGAACGAGTTCTTCCCTTGGGTCGATTTCATTACCTGCTTCGTCGAGTTCTCGCCTAGGGAGCAGGAGTTTGGCTTTGATGCGCATCA
>JAHDBO010000193.1 GCA_020630355.1 Saprospiraceae bacterium | reverse complement strand
TGGTATGGTTTTTTAGAATTTTTTAATAAAAAAATCCCACACCTATGACTGTTATGCACAGGCAAGACTTATTGTCTATTCCATCATTGCGTCGGAGAACAGTAGATTGTCAAAAATTACTGAGCACTTTCACCAATAAGTATCATATCCAGCTATCGGATGGACTATGCCCAAGAGATTATCGGAGA
Source organism: Saprospiraceae bacterium (assembly GCA_020630355.1). Lineage (GTDB taxonomy): Bacteria > Bacteroidota > Bacteroidia > Chitinophagales > Saprospiraceae > JAHDBJ01. The sequence continues at coordinate 4,236 of JAHDBO010000193.1, read as the reverse complement.
CAAATGGAGAATCGACTCAGACAAGAGCTCCATTCGTTGCCCCAAGTAGGTTTAAGCTTCAAGATAAAAGCACTAGAAATACTTAAAAGAATCAACTGCGAACAAGACAAGAAGATATTAGAAGGGGATTATGCTGTTGATTTGGTATTTAAATATGACCCACTGATACGCTATCTAATCGACTTGAAAGTAGGTGGTGAGCAACTCTCTAAGGAACATATCTACGAATATGTTCAATATAAAATCTTGCAACGGTTGAAAGGTGGATTTTATTTATCTCGTTATCGGGGGGGAGACCTCCGTTGTTTTTTAGACCAAGAAATAGAATATCGTATTCTTGATGGTATTCGGCGGGAACAGAAAAGCCTATCATGTGTAAATAGTGAAACTGAGCTCATCGAGCGGACATCTGCACAGGCAGAAGGTTTAGAAGATTCATTATTGTTTAAGCAACTGGTGAGGCAATTTGCTGTTTTTTCCAAAACGCTTAAAAGAGAAGAGCGGCAAGAATTATTCCTTCAATTATTGATTTGTCACGCTAGTCAAGAGCACCTTGCTTTAATATTTCAATTATTCCCGAATAATCCAGAGGCCGTATCCTTGTTTTTTGCAAAAGTGGATGAGCTTTATCTCAGTTCATCGAAACAGGCACAATACGAACTGATAGCATGGTTTTTAACCGAGGTTGGTCGTCCAAGGCAACCCGATACTATCCGAAAGCAATTAGAAAAACATAAACGGAATATTTGGCAAATTCTGTTTAAACAGTCGTTAGACAAGGAAAAAGCAGTAGAAAAAGATAGAATTGATGTTTTTGATTGGGTAATTGATGCATTTTTTACAAAAAGGTTATAAATTGACGATATTACTGTTTGGCGTAATACAATAAATAAAGAGCATCTAAGAGTTTGGAAAGCATTCGTAAATTGACCTAGACTCTATTTTATATCTATTGTTGGCACAATAAGCGCTATAATGTTATGGCTGATTTTATAAAAAAAGATGGGAGTCTGACCTCTCAAGGAGTGACGGCTTATGTCCAAGCTATGCTAAATGATAAGGTGAATGAATTGCCTGTATCACTATATAAGCATGTGCAGAACTCACCCCAATGTATCGCCACGGTGGCAGAAGCTTACGATTGGGTGGTAGATTCAGAAGATGAAGATGACTGGAAGGAGGCATTGTAGGCTAGGGTGTGAAAACTAAAAAGTCCGTGACCCCCATCACGGACTTTTAAAACGAATCTTACAATTTTTAACCAAAACTTACACTTCAATAATATCAACTACTGTGCCAAAAATTGATTTCAAGGATTTTAGATGAATATTTTTTTAGAAAAATTAGGGATAATACCTTTTTCTAAAGCGGTCCGATAAAGATATTCGACGGCTTCTTCTCCTTCTCCTTTCAAATCCCTTGAAAATTCATTGACATATAGATTAATATGTGAACGCATGACAGACTCTTCCATTTCTTGGGCGTGGGCTCGAACATAATCCATCGTGCCACTTGGATGAGCAAAAGCATATTCGACACTTCTTTTTAGAATACGATTGAATTTTTTTTGTACTTCGATGGGAAGGGTTCTTTGAATGGCAATACCGCCGAGGGGAATCGGTTTTTGTGTGGTGCTTTCCCAGTACTCGCCCAAATCCATGATTTTCTTTAGACCTCGCTCATGATAGGTAAAGCGATTTTCATGTATGATGAGGCCCGTATCGACATCGCCCTGTAAAACGGCTTTTTCTATATCCGAAAAAAGATATTCTACTTTGTTTTGAGCCTCTGGAAAAGCAAGGCTCATCAGAAAGTTGGCAGTAGTGTATTTCCCTGGTATGGCGATCGTACAGTTTTTTACCGCTTCTTTTGCAATCAGGCGTTTGCTGATGAGTAGAGGGCCACAGTTGTTGCCCAAAGCTGCGCCCGACCAAAGCAAAGCGTAATCATGGAGCAGATACCCCAGTGCGTGAAAGCTGATTTTGGTAATATCTAACTCTTTACGAAAGGCTTTTTGGTTGAGTTCTTCTACATCTGCGAGCGTTACCTCAAATTCCAATCCTTCCGTATCGATCTTGTGATGCACCAACGCATCAAATATGAAGGTATCGTTGGGGCAAGGGGAGAAGCCGAGTGTGAGTTTCATGTCTTATATTTTATATTTAGACCTCAAGTACACTGTAAAGTAAATTTATTAGGGGGTCTAGTCCCTTTGAATTAATCCTGAAACCTTTATAGTGATTGGCTTTAAAAGCTAGTAAAGCCGAGGGTTTTGCTTAAACTGATTTCTGTCCTAGCACTTACAATTATTGGTTTAATCTAAATTGTGTAAAACTTAGAAAAGAAGACTGAGACTTGCTTGCCTGCTCAAGCTGGCTCGCTTCCGTTGCGTTTTGCACAACTTCCACTAGTTTAGTATAATCTTTGATGTTTCTTTGATTTTATTAGCTATATTTTCCTCTTCGACGGATGATTCGACAAGTCGTAAAAGCATTTTTGTGTGTTTCACCACTGCATTTCTATCAGATGTGGTTTTCACATGAGTAGAAATGGTTGCAAGGGATTCCATGATTTTAGTAATTACTGCTTCATTGCCCTTTGCATATTGTCGAATTTGATTGAAGGAGGTATCTAATATGGTCTCAAAATTTAACCTATTGAATATAATCCTTAGTTGATCATTGTCGTCCAATTGGTATTTGTGAGGGAAAACCATCTTCGCCAACTGGCACAAAGTAGCGGATAAATTATCGATACAAGCAATTGCTGTAAATGGGTCGTTGATACCTGGGGACAATGCACGGGCAGCGATTTCGACCATCTGCTCAATACTGTGTTCTAGATTGTTCTGACTGGTTTTTGTTTTGCCCATTACAAGGCAATGTTGAATTTTAAGCTCATCTTTTTTTTTCAACTGCCCATTATAGAAGATTGTTCCAATAATTGCGCCTTCCACTAAAAATTGACCACTTCTACATTTCAACTCTATTAATGCCTCATGTTTTACCGCTAGCTCTAGAAGCTTTTCCTCATCTATATATTGGATATAGCCTCGGACGGGGAGCCGGACCAGAATAGCTTTTGAATACGATGGTTTGAAATCATATTCGTCAACGTTATCTTGGTTGACTAAACCCTCTTCTTGACACGGGAAAGTGGATTTTATTTGGGTGGATATGACATCAGAAATATCAGAAATGATAGAGTCTGCCTGTATGCTTACCGCAATTTGGTGTATAAAGACTATTAATAATATGATGTTGATGATAGCACCCACGATTGCTGCCAAGATGGATATGGAAGGGACAAAAGTGTAGTCATCGTAATCTCTAATAGTATTCAAGACGATGAGGCAATATAAAAAGGTGGATACGTAAGAACCAAGGACAACCTGATTGATACGTACATACATGAAATTCCTTATCAATCTAGGCCCGAACTGGGATGAGGCAAGCGTCAAAGCAACTAAAGTAGCTGAAAAAACGGTACCGGTCACTCCAATCATTGCTCCTGATATAATGGATAGGATGTTTCGGGCGGAATCTGGATTGTCTACTAGAAAAAAGTTGATAATGACCCCCTCGGCAGGTAAGCTTATCACACTGTCCAAATAAAGTAGACCGATAGCGACGGCAATAGTAAATAATATGATTATTGCCGGGGTGAACCAGAAAGTGCCTTTTAGGTGTTCCCATACAAATAGCAGTTTTTTCATAGTTGTTGTTTGGATATTTTATCCCATTGCATTATTCTGGTTTGAAAGAGAACCACAAAAAATATACTAGCTCGCAAAGGTTTCTTAGACGAAAAAGTTCAATTCTAACTTTAGTGAAAGCACTATATGAACAAATCTAATCCAATATCTTTATTTTTGCGAGATGAAAAAGATAGTTATTAGTGTAATCGTTGTATCGCTGACATTGTTTGCTTGTAAACAAGAAAAAAAAGTTGACCCTTTTCAAGGGGAATGGAGAAAAGAAGGCTTTGTCAAAAAAGCCTTTACGGTGATTGGGGATTCGATTATTTATCCAGGACTGCCCAATCGCTATTTATATGAGCTGAAAAATGATACACTAACGATTCATTTTACGAATACGAGTACAAAAAGCCCTGTGATTTCTCTGACTACTACTCAAATGCTTATCTTTGATGCTGCGGTTACTAAAGATACCATCCGACTGGAAAAAATCAACCCGTCCGTCCCTACCGAATAGCTTTTTCAAAGTAAATTTTATT
>JAHDBO010000002.1 GCA_020630355.1 Saprospiraceae bacterium | reverse complement strand
CAGCGATGGCAATGTCGTTGGCCTGCATCAAACGACTTTCTGGCAAATCAACACCTGCCCAAGAATTGGACCAAGTAGCCCCTGGCAAGATAGCCGTTACTTTGATCCCTTTTTCTTTGAGTTCTTCCCGGAGTACTTTTGAAAAACCTAGCAGCGCAAACTTGGAAATACTATAAGAACCGCCATTAGGATAGGCAATTTGACTGGCGATAGAGCACATATTAAAAATGTGTCCTTTCCCTTGTGGAAGCATGGTTGGGAGCAGGGCCCTAGTCAAATGATAAGCACTGTACAAATTGGTGTTGATCATTTTTTCTAGTGCGCCATCGGCTTCTTCGTTGATGGCGCCAGGCAGAAAAACACCAGCGTTATTGACAAGCACATCGATTTGTTGCCAATTGGAACGTATCATTTCGGCGAAAGCCAAGACGGCCCCCTTGTCGCTCACATCGACCACTTGTGTCAAGACTTGGATGCCATAAGTTGATTCAAGGCTATTTTTGCAGCTTGCCAGTTCTGCTTCATTTCTGGCACAGATAGCGAGATTGATACCCTCTTGGGCAAAAAGTTCGGCAATAGCACGACCGATTCCTTTCGTTGCGCCAGTTATAATTGCATTCATAGATTTGATTAATTTCTTTATCAAAAGTAGCCAAAATTTGAAGGATGATGAGCTGATACGTGCAAATAAAGTGGTATTCTATTTTTTGAAGCCATATATTTACTTTTCTTTGTAGTGAAATCTAAACTTGCATTCCAACGATTCTGTTGTAGCCTTAGAAGCGCTTCCCATGAATTTGAATATCCTATATCATTTTGGTCGTTTTGTGATGATGCTGAGACGGGGCTTTGCTCGTCCAGAAAACTGGACGATGTACTGGAAAGAGACGGCTAGGCAGATGAATGATATTGGAGTAGGTTCTTTATTGATTGTATGTTTGATCGCAGTGTTTATTGGTGCGGTAACAGCGGTTCAGTTTGCCTACCAGTTGAGCGATAGTTTCGTGCCGATGTACTACATCGGTTATATTGTGCGAGATAGTACGATTATCGAGTTGGCACCAACGATTACCTGTTTGGTGCTGGCTGGTAAGGTAGGCTCAAATATTGCTGCGGAAATAGGGGGGATGCGCCAAAAAGAGCATATAGATGCGATGGAAATCATGGGGGTCAATACGGTTGCTTATTTGGTGATGCCAAGAGTGATTGCCGCGTTAGTCATGATACCGATGTTGGTGGCGATAGCGGCATTTGTAGGGATATTTGGTGGCTATTTGGCAAGTGTGCCAAGTGGTATCATCTCCAGTGCGGAGTTTGACCAAGGCTTGAGGTATTATTTTCAGTCGTATAATGTGGTGATGATGTTTGTCAAAGCATTGGTCTTTGGGTTTATCCTGACCGGTGTTTCTTGCTACCAAGGCTACCATGTAAAAGGGGGAAGTATAGAACTGGGTGCTGCAAGTACGAATGCGGTTGTATATAGTGATATTTTGATTTTGATTGCGGATTATGTAATCGCATTGATTTTGACTTAACAAAGAAGGATGATAAGAGCGGAAGGCATAAAAAAATCTTTTGGAGAGAATGAGGTCTTGAAGGGCATTGATGTGACCTTCGAAAAAGGGAAAACCAATCTCATTATAGGACGAAGTGGGGCTGGGAAGACGGTTTTTCTGAAAATTCTGGTTGGGTTGTTCACCCCGACGGATGGAGCTGTTTGGTATGATAGTGTTAATTTCAGTGCTCTGAACAAGAAACAGCTCAAGGGAATTAGGAAAGAAGTGGGGATGCTTTTCCAAGGCAACGCCCTTTTTGATTCCTTGACGGTAGAAGAAAACGTTCGGTTTCCTTTAGATATGTTTTCCAATATGACCAAAAAGGAGAAGCAAAAACAAGTAGACTATTGCTTGGAACGGGTTACGTTAAAGGACGCCAACAAGAAATATCCTGGAGAAATCTCTGGTGGAATGCAAAAAAGGGTTGGTATCGCTCGTGCTATCGTGCAAGAACCAAAGTATCTTTTTTGTGACGAACCCAACTCTGGACTCGACCCTAAGACTTCCATCGTTATTGATGAGCTCATCAGCGATATTACGAAAGATAATAACATCACAACGGTTATCAATACGCACGATATGAACTCTGTGATGGAAATCGGAGATAAAATCGTGCTATTGCATTTGGGGGAATTGGCTTGGATAGGAAATAAGGCCGAAGTCTTAGAGAGCGAGAACCAATTGCTACAAGAATTTATATTTGCTTCCCCATTCTTGAAACGATTGCGTGCCTCTGCATTGAATAGGGGATGATTTTTATCCAGTTCTTTTAGTCCCTCATCATTCATTTTGTATTTAGTGTAGACATTCTCGTCGCAAAAACAGGGACTTATCCCCTTTTTGCTAAATTTGTATTACCAAACAAATTCAATCATGCAAGCATTTTTTTCGATGAGAAAACTAACCTTTTCTATATCTTTTCTTTTATGGTCTACTTTGGCATTTACGCAAGGGTCGGAAGTTCCTTTGAACAGTGATGCCTATCATATACTAGAACGATTAAGGATTAAAACAGGCGTACAACCCAATTTTCACACAAGTCTAAAGTACTACACCAGAGGAGATGTGGCTCGCTATGCTTTAAGGATGGATACGGTACGTAGTGTTTTATCTTCGAAGGATAGACACGATATTTTTTGGTTGTATAAAGATAACAATGAATGGCTAGATGTTTTAGATGTTCCGACTACGAACCTGAACGATAAAAATCAACGTGCTTTTGAGAAGGAGTATATTGACAGCAACAAAGTTTTCTACACCTATAAATTAAGAAAAGACTATCAACAAGTCGAACAAAGCGATAAATATATTTATAGAGAAAAGCCCATCCTTAATTTCTTTTATAAAACGCCCGCCAATCTTATTGAAGTCAATGAACGTTACTTCAAACTTCGGTTAAACCCTATTTTGAATTTTAGGATAGCGAAGGAACAAGGAGAAGAAGAACTGAATTTTTTCAATCAAAGAGGTATTCGCTTACGAGGGGTTATAGATGACAGGATTTGGTTTTCTGCCAATATACTCGAGACACAAGCACGTTTTGCCAATTACATCAATGAGCGGATAGGGCGAGATTTGGCAGTGCCTGGGGCAGGGTTTTACAAAAATTTCAATAGCACTGTATTTAATTCCACGAATGCCTTTGATTATTTGAACGGTCAAGGGCATGTAGGCTTCAATGCGACCAAGCATTTCTCGATGCAGTTGGGGCATGGACAGCATTTCATTGGTAATGGTTATCGTTCGCTTATCTTGTCAGATTTTGCCAACAACTATTTTTACTTGAAACTGAATTGGCGTGTTTGGAAATTCCATTACCAGAATCTCTTTACGGAACTGGCAGTAGAAGGGAATAGAAATGCGGGAGGAGATGGGTTGTTGGGTAAAAAATATATGGCGACGCATCATTTAAGCATCAATCTTACCAAGAACCTCAACGTCGGTGTCTTTGAAACGGTAATATTCAATAGGAACAATAATTTTGAGTTGCAATATCTCAACCCGATTATCTTGTATAGAACGGTCGAGCAAATGATAGGAAGCCCTGATAATGTATTAGCAGGTATAGACTTCCGTTGGGATTTTATGAAACGTTTTTCCTTGTATGGTCAGCTAGTTTTGGATGAGTTCAAATTTGATGAATTGTTCATAGAGCGCCGAGGATGGTGGGCCAACAAGTATGGTATCCAAGCAGGTTTGAAGTACATTGATGCCTTTGGGATTGACCATTTGGATGCCCAAGCAGAATTTAACCTAGTACGCCCTTTTATGTATACACACAGAGATAGCTCGGCAACGGTAGCGCATTATAACCAACCTTTGGCGCACCCGCAAGGTGCTAATTTCAAAGAGTATATTTTTAGGTTGAGGTATCAGCCCATTGCAAAGCCTTTGGTTTTGAATGCCAGTGTGATTTACACCGATTATGGAGAAGACATAGGAGGGAATTATGGTAGTAATATTTTATCACCAAGTGGAACACGTGTGAATGATTTCGGAAACGAGATTGGGCAGGGCGCAAATGCTAAACAAATGTTTGCTTCTGTGAACGCCAGTTATCAGTTTTTTCACAATATGTATTTTGAGGTTTTTTATCAATATAGAAATAAAGAAAGTGCAGTAGATAGCCAATCTTCTAAAACAGGTATTATTGGCGGAGGTGTTCGAATGAATATTGATAACAGACCAAATGATTTTTAACTAATTACACTGTAACAAAAGTATTTATCGTTGCGTAGCCTTTAGGCTGCGCCTAGAGTCATTGTTTTTCTGAACCTGCCTGCGCAGGCAGGCAGCCTAAAGGCCATTCTACAATATTCTTCTTGTTTCTAAATACAAACAAACTTTTGTTACACGGTACTAATGTCCTAGCAAAGCGAATGTACAACAACAAAAAAGTAATTGTCGTATTGCCTGCATATAATGCAGCATTGACATTGGAAAAAACGTACAAAGAGATACCTTTCGATATCGTTGATGAGGTGATTTTGTGCGATGACGCAAGTAGTGATGACACAGCTGTGTTAGCCAAATCCATTGGTATCAAACATGTCATCGTACATGAAAAAAACAAGGGATACGGAGGCAATCAAAAATCATTGTACAATAAAGCCTTAGAGCTCGGAGGTGATGTAGTCATTATGCTGCATCCCGATTATCAGTATACGCCTCAGTTGATACCGGTAATGGTTCACATCATCGCAGATGGTCTTTATCCAGTAGTCTTAGCTTCAAGGATACTAGGGAAAGGAGCATTGCATGGAGGGATGCCTTTGTATAAGTATATAGCAAATAGATTATTAACGTTCACTCAGAATGTGTTGGTTAACCACAAATTATCAGAGTACCACACAGGCTACCGTGCTTTTGGCAGAGAGGTGTTGATGGGGATTAATTACAATAGCAACTCGGATGATTTTGTATTCGATAATGAGATGCTTTCACAAATCATCTATGGTGGGTATGAGATAGCAGAGGTGACTTGCCCTACAAAGTATTTTGAAGAGGCATCTTCTATTAATTTCAAGAGAAGTGTAAAATATGGACTTGGTGTCCTTAGGGTATCTTTCAATCACTTTTTGCAAAGGATTGGTTTGTTAAAGTTAGATATGTACAAGAAACCTTAGTAATTCACTTTTCCCGATTATCTAGAGTCAATTTTCCTAAAAAAGTAATTGCAAGTAAGCAAGTCAGGGTAAATGTAGCGGTCATAGTGTTGGTTTATTATTGTCGCAATGTAAGTTTATCAATAAAAAGAAAGGAATCAAAAGGATAAGGCAATTTTTCATTCCAATAGCGTGTATTTTACATATCCGAGACAGCGAAAACATGAAATTTCCCCATTTTATCTTTATTTTTTTTAACATGAATTTCTAAGGCTGAAAAATAGCTTTACCTTTGTCGAAAATAAGACCTAAATAGTTGAATAGGGTCTGATTTTCAATATAAACAATAATTATTCATTAGTAATAGTATTTTATAGTAGATGGGGTTGTTCAGTTTTTTTAAGCAAAATATAGCGATTGATTTAGGTACAGCGAATACTTTGATTATCGAGGATGGAAAAGTAGTCGTTGATGAACCTTCGATTGTTGCGATAGATAGGCGTACAGGTGAGGTGATTGCTGTGGGGAAGAGAGCTATGATGATGCACGAAAAAACACACGAACACATCAAAACGATTAGACCTTTGAAAGATGGTGTGATTGCAGATTTTAAGGCTGCCGAACACATGATTCAGGGCTTGATTAATCAAATGGAAAATCGCCGTAAATTTTTCACACATCTCAAAATGGTCATTTGTATACCTTCAGGTATTACGGAAGTCGAGAAACGGGCTGTGTTCGATTCGGCGGATAGGGTAGATTCCAAAGAAACTTACTTGATTTACGAACCAATGGCTGCTGCTCTTGGTATAGGTCTGGATGTGGAAGAGCCGATTGGCAATATGATTATTGATATAGGAGGTGGGACAACGGAAATTGCTGTCATCGCACTTTCTGGTATTGTTTGTGACCAATCTATTCGTATTGCGGGAGATGAGTTTACAACTGATATCATCAATTTTATCAAGCGACAGCACAATATTTTAATAGGGGAACGCACCGCCGAACAAATCAAGATTAATGTAGGTGCGGCACTCCACGAGCTGGAAGAACCTCCTGCCGATTTTGCAGTTAATGGTCGAGATTTGATGACGGGCATTCCAAAACAAATCACGGTAACATACAGTGAAATCGCTCACGCCTTGGACAAGTCGATTTCTAAAATTGAAGATGCTATCCTGAAGGCCCTTGAAAATACGCCACCAGAGTTGGCTTCTGATATTTACAGAACTGGTTTATACTTAACAGGGGGAGGTGCTTTATTGAGAGGTCTGGATAAGCGTATCCAACAAAAAACAAAACTACCAGTTCATGTGGCGGAAGACCCGCTTAGGGCAGTGGTTCGTGGGACAGGGATTGCCCTCAAAAATTCTGATAAGTTTACTTTCTTGATGGATAGGAACAATCTTTCCTAAGTGCTGTAGATAACGTTAGTACTGGTCAAAAAATAACTTCCCGATTAGGATTTTGGCGAATAGCTTGAAAAAACCTGCCTGCGCAGGCAGGTTCATTATCAGTCATTTTTCCTTTGCCAAGGGCATCCTTTTGGGGCGCTATTACGCCAAAAATCGTTAAGTCATTTTTTGACGGTTTCTTAGAAAAATAATCCGTCCCTATTTGGCATAAGCCTATAAATCTATTATACTTACAGGTGTGAGGGACCTTATCAATTATATTGTCAAAAACAATAGTCTCTTCCTTTTCTTGCTTTTAGAAGGGATTGCGCTCTATTTGGTTGTCCAGTACAATCGACATCCCAACCAGATCTGGTTTTCCACAACAGGAGTGTTCTCTGGGGCTTTGATGGAAAAATACGATGAGGCAAAGCAATTTGTCTATCTTTCGGAAGTCGCAAAAGAACTTGCTGACAATAATGCCAAATTATATGAAAAACTCGATGCATCTAGATTCGATAATCTGGTGGTAATCGATTCTGCTAATGTAGATGTATTCAAACAGCAATACACTTTCATGTCTGCTAAGGTCGTCGATAATTCTATCAATCTGAATAATAATACAATTCGGCTCAATAGAGGGCGTAAACATGGGATAAAGCCCCATTCAGGTGTAATCGGTAATAATGGTATCGTTGGAATAATTACAGATGTTTCCGAAAATTATTCCATAGCCCTTTCTTTACTGCACCGCCAAACGAATATCAGTTGTGCTTTATCCAAAAATGGCTACTTTGGTGCTTTAAGATGGGAGAGCAATAATCCTCAGAAAATGATATTGAATGATATTCCTAAACATGCGGATGTTGCAGTTGGGGACAGCATTGTTACTAGCGGGTATTCTGATATGTTTCCTGGGGGGGTGTACGTAGGCGCAATAGATTCTATTTGGGTGCGACCAGGGAGTGGAGCATATAAAATCCAGGTTCATTTGAGCAATGATTTGAGTAGATTGCAGTATGCATATATTGTTTCGAATTTGATGAAAGAAGAAATAGAAACACTAGAAGCACAAGTGAGCGATGAGTAGTTTGATTTTAAATAACATATTTCGTTTTGTTGTCCTTGTGCTGATACAAGTACTGCTGCTCAAAGATTTGGAGTTGGGAGGTACTAATTTCAATTACATTCAGGTCTACGTTTATCCGGTACTGTTGTTTTTATTGCCTGTTAATATCAATCGCTCCTATTTATTGCTTTACGGTTTTTTCCTTGGTCTAGTTATAGATATGTTTTACGGTTCGCCAGGAATGCATGCAAGTGCCTGTGTTTTTGTGGCTTATGTCCGTCAGGTGATTTTAAGAGGCTTAGAACCTAGGGGAGGTTATAACGAGTCATATAGCCCGACTAAATACCGGATGGGCGTCACTTGGTTTTTGAGGTATATGGCAATAATGCTAGGGATACACCTATTTTTTTTCTTTTCCGTCGAAGCCTTTAGTTTTGCTTATCTTCAAAGTATACTTTTGAAGACAATCAGCAGTTTTATCATTTCGTTTATAGTAATAGGGATTTACGTCTTTATATCCAACCCGAAAGATTAGTGATGCAGGATCATTTTGCATATAGGCGGTACATTATACAGGGCTTCTTTTTCTTGGTAGCAGCTGTACTTGTTTTCAAATGCTTTCAAATACAGGTTTGGGATACTTCCTACCGCACGCAAGCGGTGAATACGGCTGTTAATAAACTGACATTATACCCTTCGAGAGGCTTAATTTATGATAGAAATGAACAATTGATTGTTTCGAATGAAGCAAAATACGATTTGATGGTGGTCTATCGGGAAGTCAAGGATATAGATACACTTAAATTTTGCCGCTTGTTGGATATAAGTAAAGAGGAATTTGTAGAAAGAATCGAGAAAGACTGGAAAAGCATCCGATATTCAAAATCTACGCCTTTCCCATTCATCAAAAAAATATCAAAAAAAACCTATTCCAAACTACAAGAAAGCTTGTATGAGTTTCCAGGGTTCTTTGTGCAGACACGTAATGTGAGAGAGTACCCAATAAAAGCTGGCGCACACGTTCTTGGTTTTTTGAGGGAGGTTAATCAAAAAGAAATTGATGAATCCAAAGTATATCAGTTAGGAGATTATATTGGCGTACAGGGGATGGAAATAGTGTATGAAGAAGAATTGCGAGGAGAAAAAGGGGAAGAATATGTATTGAAAAATAATGTGGGGAGGGTAGAAGGCGCCTATCAAGAAGGGACACTTGATAAATATGCAGAGTCTGGTCAAAATATCATCACGACCCTTGACATGGATTTACAGGCTTATGGTGAAAAACTGATGCAAAATAAACGGGGAAGTATCGTCGCTATCGAACCGACGACAGGCGAAATCCTGGCGATGGTAAGCGCACCTTCTTATGACCCGAATATGCTATCGATTAATAGAGGGCGGGGGAATGCTTTTGCTGCTTTATTGGAGGATGAGCACAAACCTCTACTGGACCGAAGCATCAAGGCGCAATATCCCCCAGGGTCTATATTCAAAACAGTGATGGCATTGGTAGCAATGCAAGAGGGACTCTGGAGCCCTGATAAAGGCCTGAGATGTCCTGGCTATTATGATTACGGTGGCAAACGACCAATGGGTTGTCATGGGCACACTTATCCACGCAATGTGAAAGTTGCTTTGCAGCATTCTTGCAATGCTTATTTCGGAGAATTGTTTCGGACCGTTATCGACCAGTATGGTTATACCAATGCTTCAAAAGGCTTGGATAACCTTGGGAATTGGTTAAATAAATTTGGATTGGGGCAACGCATCGGTTCGGATACTTTTGATGAAAAAAATGGAAATATCCCAGACTCGAAATATTATAACCGCATCTATAATGGACCTAGGTGGCGATCCCCTACGATTATCTCTTTGTCAATCGGTCAAGGAGAAATACAGATGAATACGCTTCAGATGGCAAATCTGGCAGCAATTATAGCCAATAAAGGGCATTTTGTTACACCGCATCTAGGAAAGGCACTTGTCAACGAAGCAGGAGAGCGGGAAGAGTTGAAATACTTGAAACGAGAAACCAATGTAGACGCGCGCTTTTTTGAGCCCGTAATAGAAGGAATGGAGTTGGCGGTGAACACAGGAACGGCAACGCGTGCTCAAGTGCCTGGTATACAAGTGTGTGGGAAAACGGGAACTTCAGAGAACCCGCATGGGGAAGACCACTCTGTTTTATTTGCTTTTGCGCCAAAGGAAAACCCCAAAATAGCATTGGCTGTATTTATAGAAAATGCGGGTTTTGGAGGAACTTATGCAGCCCCCACAGCTAGTTTGATGATTGAAAAATACTTGAAACGAGAGATTTCCGATTTGAATAAAAGAAAAGAAAAATGGATGCTTGACGCCAACTTGCTCAATGTACAAAAGCGAGAAAGGTAATAGTCGGTATTTCTATTATTTTTGTGCTATAAAAAGAGATTGCTTCATCTCCGTTTTCAATAAAATCAGAAAATGGTAAAAAGATGGTTTCTAGTAGAATATCTAAAATCTAACATACGCTATGAGAAATATAGTTCTTCTATTCATCTTGGTACTCGGCGCTTGGTCTTGTACTCCCAAAGTAGAAAAGCCACTGATGGACAGTCAAGTAGCGGCACCTAGCATCCCAGAAATCCCTGTTAAAAAAGCAAAAAATATCATACTATTGATTGGTGATGGTATGGGATTGACCCAAATCACCGCAGGGATGTATATGAATGGAAATAAACTAAATTTAGAAAAATTCCCTTATGTAGGTCTGCACAAATCTTATTCGGGAGACAATCTAGTGACCGATTCGGCAGCAGGTGCTACAGCATTCGCTTCTGGTTTGAAAACCTATAATGGTGCGATTGGGGTAGATATGGATACCGTAGCGCATCGAACGATTCTAGAGGAAGCGGAAGAAAAAGGACTAGCGACGGGATTGGTGGCAACATCCACGATTGTACACGCCACACCTGCCTCGTTCATCGCTCACGTTGCCAAGCGCAAAATGTATGAGGAAATTGCGGCAGATTTCTTGAAAACCGATGTGGATATTTTCATTGGAGGGGGTAAAAAATATTTTACCAACAGAGAAGATGGCCGAAATCTTTACGAAGAACTGGAAAAAAAGAACTACCAAGTGAGTGATTTCTTTACGGAGGAACTACAAGATGTCAAAATCGATGAAACCAAAAATTTTGGCTACCTCACTTCTGAAAAAGACCCGCTCCCTGTCGCTCAAGGAAGGAATTATTTACAATATGCTGCCAAGACTTCTACCAACTTCCTAGATAAACGTGCTGGCGATAAAGGTTTCTTTTTAATGGTAGAAGGCTCTCAGATTGACTGGGGTGGACATGCCAATAATTCGGATTATATCGTGACGGAAATGATAGAGTTCGATAAAGTAATTGGTGATGCACTGGATTTTGCAAAGCAGGACGGCGAAACCCTCGTTATCGTGACCGCTGACCACGAAACAGGTGGCTACGCCATTAATATGGGTTCAAAAATGGATTCTTTAGTGACTTCTTTCACCACGGATTATCACACGGCAGTGATGATTCCAGTATTTGCTTACGGACCAGGCGCTGAGGCTTTTAGTGGGATTTATGAGAATACGGCAATTTATGGTAAAATGAGAAAAGCCTTCGGATTTCAGGGGGAGTAATAGTGGTACAATCACCGTATCACATACCGAATAGACAAACCATATTCATAAAATCCAAAACCATTACTTCCTAAAGCCTTGTTGAAGGGGGCGTAAATGGGTTTGTAATCAACGGCCAGTTGCAAGGGGAAATTTTGAATCGTGTATTCAATACCGATTTGCATATCCAAATGAAAGATGAATTTATCGGCCGCTCCCATCGTCATGCCTGCGCCAGCATAGATGTTGGTGAAATAAAACAAGGGATAATTGTATTGGTATAAACCTGTAACCGCAAAGCCATTTTCCTCGTAAGAGTAATTTACCCCAGCGATGACTTCGTAGCCAGTATATCGTCCTAAAAAAGTTTTATAGGTCGCTCCTAATGGATTGCCCGCTCGTGCACCTATGACATAATGATAGACATCCTGTGCGCTTACTGTTAAAGCACTAATAGATAAGAACAGCGTTAGTAATATTTTCATAGTTTTTTAATTGGAATCCAAATGGCTTCTTCAGAATTAGGGTCGTCACTTCTGTAATTTTCTCCCATTACTGCGAAATGTGGGCGATGATCTACAAGGTATCCTGCTTCAGGTATCCATTTTGTAAAAATATTTCCATAAAAAGAAGCAACACTACTCGACATCCCTCTATAGATGAATACAGCATATTGCCCAGCAGGTACTTCTAGTACCCGCATTTCTTCTGGTATGTATTGGGCATCATTGACCTTTACAGCAGCCCACTTTTGGAAAAGGACTTTGGCTTGAAAACGGTCAAAATACCCATTTGGATAACATTCTATCGAATACAGTTCCTTGCCTATTAGGTTTTGGATAAGATGATATTGTGGCATGAAACTCCCCCAGAGTTGTCCCGTCTTGTCCACCTGAATAGACATTTCCAGATGTTTTCCCACGAAAGTGGAAGCTGCTATGTTTTTAATAGTCAATATCATCTAATTTCGTTTCCAGATGTCCCTTTGCGGGAATGGAATTTCTATTTTATGCTCTCGGAAGAGGCGGTCTATCTCAAAACGCATATCACTCTTTATGTCTTCTATAATGAGAATGTTTCTAGTATAAAAATGCACCTCAAAATCCAGGGAAGAATCGCCAAAACCAACAAAGCGTACAAAAGGAATAGGATGATTCAAGATATACATATTTTCCTTGGAAACATCCATTAGAAGTTGTTTCACCAACTGCGTGTCAGAGCCGTAGGCGACCCCGACCGAAACAGAAAATCGAACCTTGGAGTCGAAGTGGCTCCAGTTGACTACATTCTCCGAAATGAATTTAGAATTGGGTACCACAACGGAGACATTGTCCCTCGTTTCTACCAAAGAAGCCCGTATCCCAATTTTTTTGATGGTGCCGATCATCCCGTTAATGTCCACGACGTCATCAACTTCAACCGTCCTGTCAAATAACAATATTATACCAGAAATCAAGTCGTTGAAAGTCTGCTGCAGTCCTAAACCAATCCCGACCAAGAGTGCTGCGGCACCCCCTAGGATAAGCGTCAAATTGATTTGTAATGCTTGGAGTGCCATCAAAACGGCCGCCATATAAACGACATATTTCAGGAGCTGGTTGACAGCGTACTGCGAGCCAATATCGACGTTGCTCCGCTTGTAGTACACGTATAAAATCAGATTCGTTACTACCCAAATCAACAAACGGGCAACCAAAAGAATCAGGACTGCCGTGAAAATCTTTGATAGCGTAAAATCTATCTCAACCTCTCCTTGTTTAATGGGAAATAGGATAGGGTCTATTCCAAATCTTTTGAGAATAAAGATGATAGACAAAACATACACGACATATTGTATCGTTCGATTAGCAGTGACCTTGTCGGCTGCTGTCGGTGCCTCAATATGTGCATCTTTGGAGGCTAAGGCTTCTCTGTTGTCGAAGTAACGATTGATAAGCACCCGAGCGATAATCCAGTCAAAGAGCTGCGCTAATTTAAAGACCAAGATGGCTTGGAATATATTCGAAATCCACAGTTCGAAGTCATTGAGGTCAAATAATTTTATATCCCAATTTAAGCTAAGGAGTAGACCTAATAGGAGTAGGAGAATAATCGTCTGTTTCAAGATTTGGCGAATACGATATTGTCCTTCCTCTGCAATTTCATTGCGTTTAAAATAACGGGGCAAACGATGTTTTAAAACCCAAAACCATAAGATGAGCCCAAGCAGAATTGTCATTCCAACGCCTACCAATTGGTAGACAAAAAAATCATAGCCCTCGTAGGTGAAGAGGATATGATAGAGGGATTCTTGAAGGTCGTCAAACATGGTTTGCTAATTGTGGAACACCCAAAAATCGGAAATTTGATTGGCTTTGCCTAGAGACAAGACAATAAAAAATGCCTAGAACGAAAATGGTTCTAGGCATTGGTCTCAAATCATTAAAAGGTTGAAGCACTATTCTGTTTTCAATAGTTTCTTGCTCGTTATGGTTTCACCATCGTCTATTGTTATTTGATAGAGCCCTCTGGGCAATCCTTCCAAGTCCCACGTCAAATTTACTGGTGCATCGGCCGTACTTATCTGTACCCTGCGAAGCACACTGCCAAGTAGATTGGTCAGTTGCACTACTACGGATACCTTTTCAATCTGATCAATCTGAATATTCACCTGATCGTGTACGGGATTAGGGTATATTTCTAGCGCATTTTTAGAAATATGGTTGGAACGGATATAAACCAAATCTGAAAACTCGGTATAACCATCAAAATCTATTATTCTTAACCGATAGTAATTGTGTGTGCTGCTAGGACGGTGTCGGTAGGAATAATCCCTTCTCCTTACGGAATTTCCAGTGGCATCTACCCGCCCTATTTCTACGAAGCGATCCATCCCATTGTTAGATTGCTCAAGAATAAAAAGCATTGTATTCTCTTCTGAAGCAGTCGCCCAACTAAAGAGATGCTCTCCTTTGTCCCCTCGGACTTCAAAATGCAACAAATCAACAGGGAGGGATATAGAAGAGGTCGTGCCAGTGTTGGTGAAAGAGGCACAATCACTTCCGTCTCCATTACCAACGTAACCAATAGCCGATGAATCGACAATACCGTCACATACAACATCCACTAATGAAAAGGTATGGCAGTAAGTACCCGCACTTATATCAGCATTCCCAGGCGGGTCGATTTCAAAGGAGCTGCTTGCATCTAAGCTCCCGTCTCCATTGCTGTCATAGTCAATGTTGAAATATATCCTTTTAGGGGAAGGGCTAACAGGTACTTCGACACACAGAGTGATCTCGTAACTACATAATGTCCCGTCGTTTGCAGTCTCCACTGAGGTTGCCGCAGGAGTGATTAAGCAGTTTTGTGCCTTGGTGCTTTCAAGGTACAGGCTAGAAAGGAATAGCAGCACCAAAACTTTTAATAAAGTATGATTCATCATCTTTTAGGTGTATTTGGATTGATTTTATGTGTATTTCATAAAACCATTTCCAATATATACACCTAATGCCCAATGGAAATAGATTGTAAAAGTTGAATTTGTGACAGGGTTTAATGTCTTATTGTGAAAATAGTCAGGATAGGCTTTCGCCTGCACAACGATAACTTATTTTTGTCACATTCTAAGCGCTTGTTTAAGTTTTTGTAAGCTGAAAACCAATGCTTTACGAACCTGACTTTCTGAAAAATGACTTATTTAGCCCGCTAAACCTGTGCAGTCAGGCTCCCCGTTTTTTAGTCCCTCAGAACCACAAAGCATTGATTTTCAAAATCAAATAAATTTTAGACAAGCTGTAAAGAGTTTTATAAATGTTTTTATTGAAATTGCTACATATTCCTTCGATATTGCCCACCTACCTCATATAAGGCATTAGTGACTTCACCAAGCGAACAAAACTTTGTCACTTCCATCAAATATTTGAAGAGATTTTCATGGTTGATGGCCGCTTTTTGAAGAGACTTTAACATTTCTTGGCTACGATTTGGATTGAAAGCTTGAAGATTTTCCTTCGTTTTAATCTGGTCAAGCTTTTCCTCCTCCGTTGCACGGATGACCTCATCGGGGATAATCGTAGGAGAACCGTCTTTCGACAAATAGGTGTTCACCCCAATAATGGGGTATTCACCTGTGTGCTTCAAGGTTTCATAATACAGGGATTCTTCTTGGATTTTGCCGCGCTGATACATCGTTTCCATCGCCCCCAAGACACCACCCCGCTCCGTGATTCGGTCAAATTCGGTCAAGACCGCTTCTTCCACCAAATCCGTCAACTCATCGATGATGAATGCCCCTTGTAATGGGTTCTCATTTTTTGCCAAACCTAGCTCATGGTTGATGATCATTTGAATGGCAACCGCACGGCGTACACTTTCCTCCGTAGGTGTAGTAATCGCTTCATCGTAAGCGTTGGTGTGTAGCGAATTACAGTTGTCATAAATCGCATACAAAGCTTGCAAGGTCGTCCGAATATCGTTGAAAGAAATCTCCTGTGCGTGCAAGGAACGACCCGAGGTTTGGATATGGTATTTCAGTTTTTGAGAACGCTCGTTGCCCTTGTATTTGTTTTTCATGGCTTTCGCCCAAATACGTCTCGCAACCCTTCCAATAACCGCATATTCGGGGTCAACTCCATTGGAGAAAAAGAAGGATAAGTTCGGCGCAAAATCATCGATGTTCATGCCTCTCGACAGGTAATATTCCACGAAAGTGAAGCCATTCGATAAGGTGAATGCCAACTGTGTAATCGGATTTGCCCCTGCCTCGGCGATGTGATAGCCCGAAATAGAAACCGAATAGAAATTGCGGACTTTATTGTTAATGAAATATTCCTGTACATCGCCCATCAGTTTCAAGGAAAATTCTGTCGAAAAAATACAGGTGTTTTGTGCTTGGTCTTCTTTTAGAATGTCGGCTTGTACCGTACCCCGAACAGCAGATAAGGTCTTGGCTTTGATGTTGGCATAGACCGTTGGCTCTAGAATTTGGTCGCCCGTAACACCTAGGAGCATCAAACCGAGGCCGTCGTTTCCTTGGGGGACTTCACCCTGATATTTTGGTCGGGCTAGCCCTTTGTCATCATACAAGGATTTGAGTTTGGCTTCCACCAAATGTTCCAGTCCATTTTCTTTGATGTAGAGTTCACACTGCTGGTCGATAGCGGCATTCAAAAAGAAAGCACAAATCGTAGCTGCAGGCCCGTTGATAGTCATAGAAACGGATGTGCTCGGCTCTGATAAATTGAAGCCTGAATATAATTTCTTAGCATCATCCAAGCAGCAGACGCTCACCCCTGAGTTCCCGATTTTGCCATAAATGTCTGGTCGATGGTCGGGGTCTTCTCCGTAGAGTGTCACCGAGTCGAAAGCCGTTGACAAGCGGTTGGCAGGCATATCCGAAGAGAGGTAATGGAATCGTCTATTCGTTCGCTCTGGTCCTCCTTCTCCTGCAAACATCCGCGTTGGGTCTTCGCCCTTCCGCTTGAAGGGGAACACCCCCGCTGTAAACGGGAAGGAACCAGGTACATTCTCCTGTAAAACCCATTTTAAAATCTCTCCCCAATCCTTATATCTAGGCAATGCCACCCTAGGGATTCGCTGCTTGGACAAGGATGTCGTAAAGGTCGGTACTCGGATTTCCCTCGTCCGTACTTTATACACAAACTCATCATCGGCGTAAGCCTGCTTCGTTTCCTCCCAAGTATCTAATATCCGCTTGCAACGGCCATCCAAATCCAGTTGCACATCCTCAAAACGCTTCTCCAAGTCCGCTATCAGCCCATCCTTATTTTCTAAACTGGAAGCTTGTAAAGAGTCAATCGTTTGGCGAATACCAAATAGCGTCCTAGCTAGGGACACTTGCTGTTCCACCCAACGGTCGTACTGACGGTTGTTCTCAGAGATTTCAGAAAGATAACGTGTCCGCTTGGGCGGAATGATGTATATTTTCTGGCTCATCTCCTGCGTCAACTCGTAAGACGACTGAAGGTTTGCGCCTGTCCGCTCGTTGATCACGTCGATTATCGAGCGGTACAAACGGTTCATGCCAGGGTCATTGAATTGGGAGGCAATCGTGCCATGGACTGGCATCGTATCCAAGTCCTTGTCCCAGAGTTGGTGGTTGCGCTGGTATTGCTTGCGCACATCACGAAGGGCGTCCAATGCGCCTCGCTTATCGAATTTGTTCAAAGCAATGATGTCCGCAAAATCGAGCATGTCGATTTTTTCTAGCTGTGTCGCCGCACCGTACTCTGGCGTCATCACATATAAGGAGGCATCCGAGTGGTCGATGATTTCTGTATCGGATTGACCGATACCCGATGTTTCCAAAATAATAAAATCAAAATTCGCCCCCTTCAGAATATCAACCGCTGCTTGAACGTGTTTGGATAATGCCAAATTGGATTGGCGCGTCGCCAAAGAGCGCATATACACCCTGTCCACATTATTGATAGCGTTCATGCGGATGCGGTCGCCTAGAAGTGCACCGCCCGTTTTCCGCTTGGATGGGTCAACGGAGATAATTGCTATCGTTTTATCTTTAAAATCCAATAAAAAACGGCGGACCAACTCATCTACCAAGCTGGATTTCCCTGCACCCCCTGTTCCTGTGATTCCTAGGACGGGGATATTTTTCGTAGCAATTTCTTGGCGCAAGCCTTCTAAAAATTTGGCGTTCTCCTCTGGGAAATTCTCGACTGCCGAAATCAATCGAGCAACAGCATGGAAATCTTTTTTCTTGTAATGTTCCACTTCCCCGTTCAGATTGCCCCCGACAGGAAAGTCACACTGCTGCAACAAGTCGTTTATCATGCCTTGCAGGCCCATCCGACGACCATCATCGGGCGAGTATATTTTGGAAATACCATAATTGTGCAGGTCTTCGATTTCGGTTGGCAGTATCGTACCGCCGCCGCCGCCGAAAATTTTCACATGATCCGCTCCTTGCTCTTTGAGCGAATCGTACATGTATTTGAAAAATTCATTGTGCCCCCCTTGGTAAGAAGTAATGGCAATCCCTTGCGCATCTTCTTGAATAGCGGTATCCACGATTTCCTTCACGGAGCGGTTATGCCCAAGGTGGATAATCTCTGCCCCCGAACTCTGCATGATACGACGCATGATGTTGATAGCTGCGTCGTGCCCATCAAAGAGCGAAGCGGCAGTGACAATGCGGATTTTATGCTGCGGTTGATACGGAGCGATTTGTTCCATGAGCGTGATTTATGATTTTATTTTTAAAAGGCTGCTGGTTCTTTCTTGCCTTTCGGCAAATAGAAACAAAGTACAAAAGTACAAATAAAATAGGCGAAGAAAAGTTGAGGAAGGCCACCTTAAACCGTAATGCTGGTCATAATCAATTTCGCTGTGGCGGGATTGGTGGCTAGGGGTACATTGTGGACGTCGCACAGGCGCATGAGCATTTGCACATCTGGCTCGTGCGGATGCTTATCGAGTGGGTCACGGAAGAATATCACGGCGTCCATTTCTTTTTCTGCTACCTTAGCTGCTATCTGGGCATCCCCACCGATGGGACCAGATAATAATCTAGTGACGGGAACACCTGCCTCTTCGAGGTGAGAACCTGTTGTGCCAGTTGCTAGGATTTTACATTTCAGAAAAATAGCTTTGTGCTGTAAAACGAAGGAGACGAGTTCCACCTTTTTGCCATCGTGCGCAATAAGGGCGATTTTCTTAGATTTTTCCATTATTCAAAAGGATTTTGAAGGTCAGGGTTTTCTTGGTAGGACGTATCAGAAAAGGTTTTCAAAAAGGCAACCAGATCTTGTTTTTGGCTATCCGTCATGCCTAGTGGGAGGATTAAAGGGTCTAGATTGGGGGCATATTTCCCTCCAGAATTATAGTGGTCTACGACTTCTTCCAAGGTTTGGAATCGACCATCGTGCATATAAGGAGCGGTAAACTCAATATTTCTTAGAGTGGTCGCTCGGAAACGACCATTATCAAAAGGAATACCAGTAATTTCCCCCCTCCCTTTATCGATGAAATCGTCTAGAGTAGGGGCATTGTCAATACCGTTGTTGAAATATTCATTGGTAGAAAGTAGGGCTCCGTTATGGCAGTGTCCACATTCCGCATCGGGCAATTCTGGTGAAATATCGAAGAACATATCAAATCCATTCAGCTCTTCATCTGTGAAAAAAGCTTCCCCTCTTAGCACTCGGTCGTACTTAGAGTTGGCACCTGTGAGGATAATGCGCTCGAATTGAGCAATGGCTTTGGCAGCTAGCTCCTTCGTGATTTCTGATTTGTTTTCTATTCCGAAAGCTTTCCTGAATCGACTAGGGTAATCCGTATGTCTTTTGAGTTTTTCAATGACATTGGGCCAAGATTCGTGCAGTTCGATTTCGTTGGTGACGGGTTCGAGTGCTTGTTCTTCTAAGCTGGCAATTTTACCATCCCAGTTTAAACCATTTAAACTATAAGCAATATTTAATAAGGACATCCCGCTGCGCGTACCTGCAATACCGTCAATGCCCACGCTTGTTGGGAGTGGGTCGGCAAAACCCACTTCGAGTTGATGGCAACTAGCACATGACATGGTACTATCAGCGGATAAAATAGGGTCGTAGAACAATCTCCGTCCTAGCTGAACGCCCTCTTTGGTTAGTGGGTTATCCGTTGGTATTTCCAGCGGAGGGAACTCGGCAGGAAGGGCAACCGTATAAGCTTCTGGGGTGTAAGCAATAGTGGTTAAATCATTGGGGTCGGCAGTAGGCGTGTCGTCATCGGAGCATGCAACAAGTCCAAATAAAATGTATAAAACCAGAAACGGGAGGTATTTTGTCATATTCTAATCCACCAAGGTAAAGGCATTTTTGAAATTTTGCATCACTGTCGTAGAAAGTGCGACCTGACCGTCTATTTCTGGGTTGGTATGGCTGAAGCCATCATTGATGATATTGATTGGTGTGCCGCCAGTAGGGGCTAAAATTTCCTTTACATCCAACTCTATAGTCATATTTGCTTCGTTATCTTCCACTAGTGTCATGGCTTTTGAGAAGTTCAAGCCTTCTTGAAACAGAGCATTGGTGCCTGTGTGATACAGAAGCGATTGGTCAAATTCGCCATTTCCAGTGGTATCGGTACGACCTTCTAATTTTACAAAAATATAACTCTCCCAAACTTCCCAATAATTGGAAGGCGCACCTAAAGGATGGCTACTAGAATAATCCGCTGGTACATCGTCATTGTATTCAGGAATGACCCCTAGTCCGAACTTGAATGCATTGTATTCGCCTGTGGGGATGCGTGTGTAAGTAATCGTTACGCCCTCGGTCGCTCCAGCAGCCGTTGCATTAGCGGAAGAGAAGTCGACTAGTTTCACTTCAGAAAGTTCGGTTTCTAAAGGGGTGTTTGGGTCTGCTTCATTTGGGCTAATTAAGTTGGCGTTTGACATGAAGAATTGCAGTTTACTGATATTGAAAGCGGTGCCATCTGTATACGTAAGTGATTCTCCGAATACGAGTGGCTGGCCATCATAAACTGCCTTAAAGGTAATGTTGAGATTGGTCGTTGTACCCGTTACCGGCCCTTCGTCGTCCCCACAAGAAGAGGATAAGAAAAACAAAGACAAAGGTAATAAGTAAAGCAATTTTTTCATCTGTAATTATCTCTTGTTTATGTTGAAACGCACTAACTATTGATTAGTTGCTTAATTGGATGGCGGATGGGGTATTTTGTATAATTTTTTGCTGAATTGTCGGCTTGCTATCGCTTGAGAAATCAATATCCTTGAAAACAGATAAATAATCTATGTCAAGACTGATGCTAGTATTGAAACCTTTGATTAAAGTAAAAGGAACGGTATAAGACAGGGTGATGCGATTGTCATTTCCAGCAATAGAATAATCGGTCAGTACATCAGGTGTTGCTTCATTGGTGGCAAGGCGGATTTTTTGAAAATGATAGCCGTTCTCTTTGTCAATGTATAGGCTGTCTGTGTTGAGTCCTAAAGGGTGGGTAGAAGGGGCTTCTGCTGCCACCACTGCGTTGGCATTAGGCGAAAGCCCCACATCAAATTGGAAACCTGAAAAATCACCACTAGCATTAATCGAACCCAATGTATAATTAAAAGCGGTTCTTTTGATAATGGCAATATCATCAGTCAAAATTGCTAGGCTTGCTGTTCCTGCGGTACAGGTATTAAGTTGTATGGTGTCTTTTATATTTACAATAGCACCATCCGTTTTCAATAAGGCTATGTTGGAAATGAAAAATTTCATATCGTCGATAGCAAAGGACTGACCGATGTTATTGACGTAAAAACTGTCCAGTTGCATGTTTTTTGTCGTATCCGCTAGCACAACTCGATGATTGATGCTAAAAGATAAATTGGGAAAGGTGCAACAATTCCCACAGGCGGTGTCGGCAGAGATGTCAAAATTGGTCGCATTAGCGTCCAAGCAGCCTTCTTCATCGTTTGCACAGGCAGTCAGCAAAACTATTCCAATTAAAAAAGATAAGAATCGCAATATGTTAGATTTTCTAGAATCAATAGATTTTGTTCTAAAATCAGATTTTAGTAATTAGGTATTAGATTGAAAATCATTCTTTTATAGCCTATTGTTCTTGCCAAAATCGAAAATAGAATAATTTCTAAATCCCTCAGTATAGGAATATTTAAAAACGCTTATTTTTACAACGATACAAATGTAAGTCTCGCTGCTGTAAATTCCGAACAAGCGTTGTCCTTATGATAAATAAAGAAAAAATAGGTCTTTTATTGGTGGCTATCTTGGGAGGTACTTTAATCGTATGGCTTGTAGCTTGGAGCACTCAGGCACTCACAGGTGAATTGGTAGAGCAAACAACTGATTATTTTTTGCCAAGAGAAGTAGGAGCGGAGCGCAATCAAATATATCAAGCCGCCTTGGGCGATTCGACACTTCGAGCCGCTGCGCTAGCCATTATTGGACATAAGGAGAGGAATATTGCTTTGATAGATTCTGTTTCAAATGTGTTTTATAATGCCACAGAAGAAGATTTGGAAAAAGAAATTCCAGAAAAAGATTACTCCAAGGCAATTTTTAATCAAGTGTTTTTGAATACAAACTATCAAGGGGAGATTTCGTTTTTTGACACGATAAAGAGTGCTGCCTTTTATGAAAATCATCGGACGCTAAAGGATTTGCTCCCTGTTTTTGCGAAAGCAAAAATAGACATAGAAGCTGCGGAGCTGACCCAACTCAAAAATTTGATACAACAAAAAAAGAGAGCAGCTCAATAGCCACTCTCTCCATGTATTTTTATAGCAGAACCGATGGTTACAAATCAGATGCGCCAGGGTTGGCGTCATTGTAACGCTTAGAGACCGCATTCCAATCAATCACGTTGAAGAAAGCTTGGATATAGTCTGGTCTTCTATTCTGATAATTCAAGTAGTACGCATGCTCCCATACATCCAGGCCTAGGATAGGAGTGCCTTGGGTAGCGTAGACATCCATCATTGGGTTGTCTTGATTAGGGGAGGAGGTGACAAATAATTTGTCATCCGCATCTACACATAACCAAGCCCAACCAGAGCCGAAACGAGTGGCTGCTGCCTTAGCGAAAGCATCTTTGAATGCCTCGAACGAGCCGAAATCCCGGTCAATAGCCTTAGCTATGTTCGTCCTGCCAGAGGGTTCACCTCCTCCATTTGGAGACATGATAGACCAGAACAAGCTGTGGTTATAATAGCCACCGCCATTGTTGCGTACTGCGGCAGAGTGGTCGGAAATATTTTTTAATATCTCTTCGATAGACTTGCCTTCGAGGTCTGTTCCTTCGATAGCAGCATTCAATTTGTTTGTATATCCACTGTGGTGCTTGCCATGGTGGATTTCCATCGTTCTTGCGTCCAAATGTGGTTCTAACGCATCGTAAGCATAGGGTAAATCGGGTAATTTAAAAGCCATATTGATTTAATTTTTCGATTGAAGTGATTATGAACTCCGCAATTATAACAAATCCTTGTAAATTTAGTTTGAAAGCAAGTGAAAAGCAGGCTGTTTTTGTAGATGATCTGTTGGTTTTTATCGGTCACGATCTCATATCTGCTCTAATGCTTCGGTCGGCACCCACCCTTGTTCTCCATTGCTCAAACGGACTTTGTCCCAGTCGCCGATATTGTCCAATAACTTGACCTTGGTGCCTTCGTGCAATCGATACAAGACAGCGCTACTTTTGTTGGCGTTGGTGTGTATCGTTGTGGTTGCTGTAGTGATGATGGCCTGTCCTGAGTTCAACTCCAAACGAGCAGCGGTTTTGGCTAGAAAAAATGGGAGTAGACTTCCCGTTAAAGCCAATACCCCGATTAAAAAACCTTGTTTGCGCTGTGGTCGTTCTTGAGCTATCATCCAACGTATGAACCCTCCAACCCCGAGCCAAACTAATAGAATCGTTAAGACACTCCAAATCATGGAGGAAAACAACTGACTCGCCCAGTCCCATGCTCTGCTAAGAAAAAAGGGTGGGATTTCTCCAAAATCGTCTTTACGCTCGTAGGCGGCAATTTGGAGGTTGTGCTGTATGTCGGCGTCATTGGGCGCCAATTTCAAGGCACGCTCATAGTAGAGGATGGCTTTACCTAGCCGCTGGTTTCGGTAGTAGGCATTTCCTAGGTTGTAATATAGTTCCTTGGATTGTACCCCTTCTTGCACCAAAGACTCATATCTGTCAATGGCTAAGGTGTAATTTTTTTGCTGATAGGCTTCATTGGCTTCCTGCAACTGCCGTTGTGGTGTATCCGCTTGCACCCCCAAACAGCATAATAAGATAATCCAACTCAATCTGATTTTCATTGCCTCGTCGATTTGATGCAAAAGTAAGAACTACAAAGCCATTTTTGCAAGTCTTGTCATCGGTTGCTGCATACTTTCAGCGTACTGTTCAACCAATTTTTGGAGTATACTGCTATAAAATGGAAGAGATATGGGGTACAATACCTAGATTGAAAACACAATACTTAGGTATAACATCGTTATGGATTTTGAAAGTTGAGCCTATGAAAATTCTGCTTCTTGCCTTTTTGTCTGCTTTTTGCCTTTCGGCAAATATTCACGCTCAGGTTTTGACCAACAATCAAAATTTCAAGCAAACTCGACTGAAAGCAATTTTGACAAATGAATTAAATTGCAAGAACCACCTCATCAATCCTAGTGCAGACAAAGCCTTAACAGGCTGGAAGCGGCAAGGGCAAGCTTCCGTCAATCGGCAAGGACAATTGTTTTCGATACATCAAGAAAAGGCTTCCATTGATCAAAGCGTAAGTATTCCGACTGCTGCTCAATACGCTTATCTAGGAGCTTATATGCGCAATAGTAAAAGTACCTCAAAGAGTCATGGCGTACTTGTTGTGCTTCTAATGGATGCTCTAGGAAAGCCAATAAAACAAATCAAAATAGGAAAGCCTCATACGGGGAATCATTGGAAATATCAGTCTAAAAAAATTGACTTGAGCTCCTATGGAAAAGCTAAGACAATTCGAGTTGTTCTAAAAAAAATATCCAAAAACAATACTAAAAAGCTGGGCGATGCTATCCATTTTGACAATCTAATCCTTGCTTTTGATTGTCAAAGCCAGCCGCCTTTACCGAAAGGGAAAATCCCAACCAAAACCCGTTTTCAAAAAGAAAACCCCAACAAAAAATCAATCATTGACTAAAAGTTTATTCATACCCGATATAAAAAACCCTTGAGACAAGGAGAGCCTCATGGGTTTTTTATATTTTTGAACCTTCAGTCCTACACTGCCCATTATTTTACAAAGTGATGTCATTGGCACACTACTTCATTATTAATGACTAAAAGATGAAATATTTCACATTGTTAATAGCCGTATCCCTGTTTGTAAGCTGTGGTAGCCGTGTCACCAACAAGGCGCTCAAGACGGGCGACCGATTGAAGTCTGCTATTGAGGATTTTGAAGATAACCGCCAGAAACTGTCTTCAAAAATGGTGGCTGGCATCGAGGAAGCGGAGGGTTCCCTGACGGCAGAAGACCCCGATATGCCTGAAATCGCCAAGGATTGGGAAAAGGAGTGGCGTCGCATCACGAGTAGTTATGATAAAATGAGGAAAGATTTTGAGGATGTTGGAAAACGCTCGGAGGATTACTTCGGACAATTGGATGAATTGAGCAATAATATCAACAATGAAAGTTTGCGTAAGGAAGAATTGCAAAAGAATAGAGAACTGCGTTCTAAGTGGCAAGTGAGCTATGATAAAGCAGCTGCTA
This sequence comes from Saprospiraceae bacterium, assembly GCA_020630355.1. Lineage (GTDB taxonomy): Bacteria > Bacteroidota > Bacteroidia > Chitinophagales > Saprospiraceae > JAHDBJ01. The sequence goes on along the minus strand of JAHDBO010000002.1, from coordinate 953 downwards.
GTGTGGCTAAAATTGAAGATGTAATGAAGCAGGGCAATGACTTTCACATGGTACTCGTGGCTTCGAGCATCCGCCAAAAAATCGAGCAAAATGTAGCAGATTTAAACAACATCGCTACCCAAGCCAAAATAATTTTGTCGGATTTGGAATCTTTTACTCAAGCAGGAAGAGAACTGGTGGAAGGCTAACAGGTTTTTTTTGGTACTTAAGTGAATCCTTAGGGTAATCCTGTTGCTTTGAAAAAAACGACCAGAGATTTTTCTATTAGTGTTTTTTGAATATTTCCTAGTCAACAATAGATAGAATCTCTGGTGAAATTGAGATGGAATAAAATTGACCAGATACTACGAGTTGTTCTCTGCTGATTGTCCTTTTGTTGTCTTCATCAATCCGATTCCAGATGTGAAAAAGACACCCCCTAATATGGTCGCTATCCATCCTTGAGAACCAGTAGCTCCTCCTGAGAAAAGAGTATAGACACCAAAAATCAATGCCACTGCTCCCAGTACTGCCAATACAAATGCTAATCCTTTTTTCATATTAATGGTTTTGTAGGGACTTAGCAAATAAGTGAACTGGACGTTAAATTGTTGTTTTATTTTAAGAAAAAACAACTACATTGGATTTTGTTCTAAAATTAGATATTAGATTGAAAATCATTTTTTTATAGCCTACTGTTTTTGCCAAAATCGAATAATGTCTATTATTTTGCCTAGCTTATTTATTTTCTAATCCCTTGTTTTTATAATATCATTAAAACGGGATTTATATGGAGATGTTTGATGCTAATGCTTGATGGTCTGATTAATTCGGTGGTGGCTTACCCGTCGGAGGTTTAAAAACGTCCGATATTTAAAACTAAAAAAGCCATTTCCAGTTTCCTGAAAATGGCTTTAATTACCTGCGCCCCCACAAGGACTTGAACCTTGGACCTACGGATTAACAGTCCGGCG
>JAHDBO010000192.1 GCA_020630355.1 Saprospiraceae bacterium | reverse complement strand
AAGTACAAATTGAACATGTACCTGAGACTTGAGCTTGACTTTTTATGCCTAAACCATCTCTTCAGCCGCTGTAATTGCGGCATCCAATCCAGCAGCATTCGTACCACCAGCGGTAGCGAAAAACGCTTGTCCACCACCACCGCCTTTAATGTTTTTGGCGAGTTCACGCACCATGTTTCCAGCATGATAGCTGCCAGCTTCAGCTAGGTCTTTGCTGACGATGACCATCAATTGCGGCTTTCCTTTTATCTCTGCGCCGAAGACGATTACAGCATTACCTTGCTCCCGTTCTAGCTCGTAAGCCAATGTTTTGATGGCATTGGAGTCACCCAGAGGCAGCTTGGCTGCTAGGAAATTGATGCCATTTTTAGGCTTAAATTGGCTTTGTAATTGTCCTTTCAATGCTTGTGCTTGCTGTGCTAAAAGTGCTTCTACTTGCTTGTTCAGCGCCTTGTTTTCATCCTGCAATTGCTGAACACTGCGGAGTACATCCTTGGAGTTTTTGAATAAGCCTCGGATGTTTCCTAGCGTTTCTAATTCTTTGTTGTAGAATGCTTCGGCAGTTTCACCTGTTACGGCTTCGATACGTCGGACACCTGCTGCGACTCCGCCTTCTGAAAGGATTTTGAAATAGCCAATCTCACCAGTAGCAGGGACGTGTGTCCCTCCGCAAAGTTCACTAGAAAAATCTTTGTCGTAAGTAATAACTCGTACCGTATCCCCATATTTTTCACCAAATAGCATCATCGCACCATAAGCTTTTGCTTCTTCGATAGGCATGTTGCGGTATTCTTCCAAGGCGATATTCTCTCGGATTTTTTGATTGACCAAAGTTTCCAATTGTGCTTTTTCTTCATCCGTCATTTTTTGAAAATGAGAGAAATCAAAGCGCAAGCGTTTGTCATCCAAATCCTGCCCCTTTTGAAGGGCGTGTTCTCCTAGGATTTCATGTAGTGCGGCATGCATCAAGTGCACGGCTGTATGGTTTCTGGCTGTCGCCAAACGTTTTTTCGCATTGACCTCTGCTACAATATTACCACTGAAGGCACTCGGCATTTTTTTGACAATATGAATTGTTAAGTCGTTTTCTTTTTGAGTATCGATAACGGATACTTTTTCCTCCCCAAAAACCAATAAGCCTGTATCGCCCCGTTGTCCACCGCTTTCTCCATAGAAAGGCGTTTTATCCAAGACAATCTGAAATTGTGGCTTTCCTTTTTGAGTAACTGTTCTATACTTAACCACTTTCGCATCTGTGATTTTTAAATCATCATAGCCTACGAATTCAACTCCATCTGAATCCTGTAATTCTGTCCAATCGCCTACGGCTTTCTGTGCATCGGCTTTAGCACGGTCTTTTTGTGCTTGCAGTGCTTTGGTGAAGCCTGCCTCATCAATAGTCAAACCTTGCTCCTCGGCGATTAATCGAGTCAAATCAATGGGGAAACCATAAGTGTCGTACAGCTCAAAGGCTTCTTGCCCTCCGATGTTTCCTGATGATTTATCCAAGGCATCGAAGCGTTTCAACCCTTTGTCCAAAGTAGCTAAAAAGGTTTTTTCTTCGCCTTCTATAATTTTAGCAACTTGGCTTTCCTGTGCTTTAAGCTCAGGGAAAATGCCTTCAAATTTTTCCGCCAAAAGCGGAATCAAAGTATGTAAATAAGGTTCTTTGATATTCAAAAAAGAATAATAATACCGAACTGCCCGACGCAGGATACGACGGATGACGTAGCCCGCCCCGTTATTGCTAGGCAATTGCCCATCTGCAATCGCAAAAGCAACGGCACGGATATGGTCGGCCACTACACGCATGGCAATGTCGGATTTAGCCGACTCTTCATATTTGTTAGTGTACTTTATCCCTGATTTTGTTTCAATTAATTGGATGAAAGGGCTGAACAGGTCTGTATCATAATTTGATGTCTTCCCTTGCATTGCCATACACAAACGCTCGAAACCCATCCCTGTATCTATATGTTTTTCAGGGAGATTTTCTAAGCTGCCATCCGCTTTTCGGTTGAATTGGATGAATACCAAGTTCCAGATTTCTACCACGAGCGGGTCGTCGGCATTGACTAGGAGTTTGCCATCCAGTTTGGCTCGTGCCTCATCGCTGCGCAGGTCGATATGGATTTCCGAGCAAGGGCCGCAAGGGCCTGTTGCGCCCATTTCCCAAAAGTTATCTTTTTTATCAAAATATAGAATACGGTCTTCTGGTATCCATTTTTTCCAAAAATCCACAGCTTCCATGTCAGGGCTTAGGTTTTCGCTTTCATCCCCTTCAAAAACACTTACATACAAACGGTCTTTATCCAGTTGATAGACCTCTGTTAATAATTCCCATGCCCAAGCAATCGCCTCTTCTTTAAAGTAATCTCCAAAAGACCAATTGCCTAGCATTTCGAACATCGTCTGGTGGTAGCTATCTCGCCCTACTTCTTCTAGGTCGTTGTGCTTGCCCGAAACACGCAAGCATTTTTGGGTGTCGGCAATTCTACGGACTTCAGGGGTTTTATTTCCTAGAAAATAATCCTTGAATTGGTTCATCCCAGCATTTATAAATAGGAGTGTTGGGTCGTTTTTATTCACAATCGGCGCAGATGGCACGATTTTGTGTTGTTTAGATTGGAAGAAGTCCAAAAAGGCTTTTCTGATATCGTTGGCAGTCATGAGACAGCGGTATTAGAGTTCTTTAAAAATTAAGATGTCTGAACGTTAATGAGCGGTGATATGTTCGACCAAAGGTCACACTTTTGTCAAAAAACAGTGGTTTTTCTTTGAAATTCATGGCTTGGCTATTACTTTTGACTTCTTCAAAGAAAAATAACCGAAGAAAGACCTATTGAATTACAATGAATTGGCTTCCGTTGAGCGGCAAAATTAGCCAATAAAGCAATAACTATCTAGCATGAGAAAGGAAAAGTTTGTTTATAATAAACAGACGCTCCGCTACGAAAAAGTAGTTGAGCCGATTCGGGTGAAAATCATCCGAGGATTTGCTTTCCTCTCCGCTGTACTTGTATTCTCTACCGTCGTAGTGGCGATAGCATATACCTATTTTGATTCTCCGAAAGAAAAGATTCTTAAAAGGGAAATCGAACAGATGAAGAATCAGTACACGGCGTTGAATGAGGAAATCAATTTGTATTCCAAAGTATTGAACAATCTACAAGAAAGAGATAAAGGTGTCCATCGAATGATTTTTGGTATGGATCCAATTGATGAAGATGTATGGAATGCAGGGGTAGGGGGTAGCGAAAAATACAGTCACTTGACACGCTACAAAAACACAGGCGATTTGATGATTAACGTGACTGAAAGGCTAGATCGCCTTGGTCGTCAGATGGCGATACAATCTGAATCATTGGATGAGATTACTGGGCTGACGAAGGAAAAAGAGAAAATGTTTGCAGCATTACCTTCTATAAAGCCAGTTCGAGAAGATAAATTGAAAAGAAATATCCGTTTCTTGTCGGGCTTTGGACGTCGATTGCATCCAATTCATAAGGTACGCAAGATGCATGCGGGAATCGACTTTACGGCTCCTACTGGTACGCCTATATATGTAACTGGGGATGGTACAGTGGAGCGTGTCGAAAATCGTAAGGGTGGGTATGGTAAAAATGTCATTATAGACCACGGTTATGGTTATAAGACGCTTTATGCACACATGAGTAAAATTGATGTAAAGCGTGGACAAAAAGTAACAAAGGGTGAAGTTATCGGTAAAGTAGGGAATACAGGATTGTCTTCTGGGCCACACCTACACTATGAAGTGCGTTATAAAGGCAAAGCGGTCAATCCTATCCACTTTGTGATGGATGGCTTGACGACTGAAGAATATAAGAATTTGGTTGAGATGGCGTCTATCAACAATCAGTCTTTTGATTAATAGGTGATATCACTTCTCCGAAAAAGGAAACAGCCCCTAGCAGCTTTGCTGCTAGGGGCTGTTTTAGTTTGGAATAGCCAATAGTTTATTAGCCTATATCATCAATCCAATCCTTAATTTCCTCTTTTGTCTTACCAATTTTATTTTGGATTCTCCCCAATAACTCGTCTTCTTTACCTTCTTGATAAGCTAAATCATCATCGGTCAATTCTCCATATTCCGATTTCAATTTCCCTTTGATAATATTCCAATTTCCTTTGATTTGATCTGTGAATGAACTCATTTTAAATTTAAGTTTTTACGGATTTATTAATATTGTTTTTTGTTTATTAAGCCTTGCCCAACAGTCTTCCTATCAGAGAAAAAGCTAACAGTGCCAAGAATATGTAGAATACGATTTTTGCTATTCCTGCCGCAGCTCCTGCTATTCCACCAAACCCGAATACTGCCGCAATTACTGCAATAATGAAAAATGCTAACGCTAAACGTCCCATGTTGTTATTTTTTTAATTATTTGATAATCAGATTTTTGTACTCACGTGATTCGTAACTATAACGGGAGGATT
>JAHDBO010000191.1 GCA_020630355.1 Saprospiraceae bacterium | reverse complement strand
TTTTCTAGTGCGCTTTTTGCTAATCGGTAATGTGTGATAGTTGGCGTCACAATATCAACCACCTCAACCGCATCCAACATTTCGCCCAAATCCTCAAAGCGTCGAAGACCAAACGTCTCAATGGCTTTATTGGCATCAGCATCACTAGGGTCGTAAAAGCCAACAAAATCATACTGCTCTACCATCTGGATACACTTAGCGTGAATCTTACCTAAATGCCCCACTCCTAATAAGCCGATTTTCAACATATTTGTTAGATTGTTAGATTGTTAGATTGCCTAGAATCTAAAATCCATTTTTAGTTATATTCAAATTGCAGTTTCGCCAGACTGCTGTATATTCCTTCATCGATATTGGACAATTCTTCGTGCGTTCCTTGCTCGGCAATGATACCATTATCTATCACAAAAATCTGGTCTACCTCTCGAACCGTTGCTAGACGGTGAGCGATGATGATGGATGTTCTGCCTTTCATCAAATTATCCAAGGCCTCCTGTACCACTCTTTCAGATTCGGCATCTAGGGAAGAAGTTGCCTCATCCAATAACAAAATAGCTGGGTCTCTAAGAATAGCTCTAGCAATAGCGATGCGCTGCCGCTGACCACCAGATAGCTTGATGCCTCGCTCTCCTACAATCGTCTGCATCCCTTCTGGAAATCTATCTATAAACTCAAGGGCATTGGCTTGACGAGCCGCCTCTCGTATCTCTGATTTGCTAGCATTGGGGCGACCATAAGCGATGTTTTCTTCAATAGTACCTCCAAAAAGTAGTACTTCCTGCGGCACAATGGCTACGTTGCGACGAAATTGGGTCACATTATAATCTGTCAACGGCTCCCCATCTACTAGAATCTGCCCTTCTTGAATATTATAAAAACGCAACAGTAATTGGATGATCGTGGACTTACCCGCACCACTAGGCCCGACAAGAGCGACTTTTTGCCCTGATTGTACAGAGAAATTTATGCCTTTCAACACAGGAACATCTTCTCTAGTCGGGTATCTAAAATGCACATCTTGATATTCAATGTTTCCTTCCATGGAAATATCGGGAATGTTTTCATCATTGAATACATCCACCTCCCCTTCATCTGCCAAAATCTCACGGATGCGCTCCGTTGCACCAATTGCCCCTAGTATTTCTGTGTACAGACTCCCCAATCCAGCAATGGCGCCACCTATCACGGCGGTATAAGACACAAAAGAAATCAAATCCCCTGCGGTCATTACCTCCTCTTGTACCATAATCGCCCCTTGCCAAATAATAAAAAACAAAGCACCAAAAAGCACCGAGACAATAAACACCGCAAAACCCGCTCTATATCGGGCAAAAGTCAAGGATATATCTATGACCGATTGTAAGGTTTTACCATAACGGCTGATTTCAAACCACTCGTTGGTATATGATTTGACGGTGTTCGCTCCTTGGGTCGTTTCGCTCAATACAATATTGGAATCTGCGAGTGCTTTCTGACGTTTTTTAGATAATTTCCTAATAAAACGACCAAAAAACATAGCTCCTACTACAATCAAAGGAAAAGTCAATAACATAATACCTGCCAGACGTGGTGTAAAAATGGCGATAAATAAAATCCCTGCTGCCAATAAGATAATCTGTCGGATAAATTCCGCTAGAGTGATTGAAAAAGTACTATACAAACGTTCTACATCCGAGGTGAGACGACTAACCAATTCACCTACCCTGTTTTGCTCAAAAAAAGTAACAGGCAGGCTAATTACCTTCGCAAAAACATCTTTCCGAATATCTGCAATCCCTTTCTCACTTACTATCGCAAACAAAATCACTCTAAAAAAAGAAACGAAGCCTTGAATAATTAAAATCCCAAGCAACAACAAGCCCATTTGAGATAATGTCAAACCCCATTTACCCTTACCCTGTGCTACATTGACCATCTCTCCTGGCAAAGTCAATAAACCCAAAAATGTTAAACTCGATAAAGCCAGTAAGACCAAACCAAAGATGAAATACCAACGGTACGGACGGATATACTTAAATATCCTTAACGCCTCTTGTAGTTTCTCTCGTGAGACTGTCATTTTTTTCTTTTCCTCTTCTTTTTCCTCGTAAGCCATTTATTAGATTTTAGACATTAGTCTTTAGATATTAGAATGAAAACACCGCTTTATAGTATTATGATTTTTCGACAATCCGATTTAGAACAATGACTATTGTAAGTGCTGGTTGAAAAATCCCATTATTCATCGATTTCACAGCACTATTGTCTCAAAATCGTTCAGTTATGTCACGCATATCCCTTTGGGATTTTTTGACAATTCCTAAATTCCATTGATGCAAAGGTAATGAAAATGATAGGGTAATTGATTGAAGCATTTAGCACTTAGGTCATTTTTGAGTAACAAATTTAACAAAATGCTAGTCTCCTTTAACGAGGGTTTAACCCCCTTGCTCTTGTACAATCCTTCGCTTCCATTTACCTTTGTATGGAACAGCCACATAGTTTATTTGGTTGTTGGGAAAGAAAGAGCGTAGACAGATAAACCATATATAACGACGATCAACATGAAGAAAGGGATTTTGATAATTACAGGATGTTTGTTGTTCCATAGTTTTGTCATTGCACAAAACTTCACCAAAGCAAAAGATTCTGACCCGAAGGCGACTGCCGTTTTAGATAAACTCAAAAAGCAATTTACTTCCTATAAAAGCTTGGAGACGATTTTCTCACTAGAAATAGATGCGCCAGGTCAGGACAAAATCGTGCAAAAAGGAAAGTTGATACAGAAAGGAGAAGCTTATCGCTTGGAGACACCCGACCAAAACATCATATCTGATGGCAAATCTGTCTGGATACACCTGAAGGAAGACCAAGAGGTACAAATCACTGATGCGGAGGAAAGCAAAGAGGAAGGTTTTATCACGCCTCAAAGCATTTATACCTTATATGAGACTGGCGATTTCGTTTATAATTTCCAAAACGAGCAGCGTGAAAATGGCCGCATGGTACAACACATAGAGTTTAAGCCCTTAGCTAAAGATTCAGAGTTTTTCAAGATTAGATTGACCATTGATAAGCAAAAAAACAGCCCACTACGCATGAAGATATTCAGTAAAGATGGGTCGAGATATACTTTGAACATCAATAAAACTACCCCAAACAAAACTGCAAAGGAGAGCCTTTTCGTCTTCAATGCCAAAAACCACCCTGGCGTAAACGTCGAGGATTTAAGATTATAAAACACCCTGTTACGCTCCAAAACCATTTCGAGCTTTAGCCGAGACCAAATGTCTCGGCTATTTTTTTGCACTATATGAAGCCATTAACAGCCCGTTAACAATTATTTGTTTGGTATTAGATGATACGCTTTTAGAATGGGCTTATATTTGTATCGACAAAGAAAAGAACAAACTTGGGAATCACAATTTGACGAAAGTCAAAAATATAAGCTATGTTTTTTATCTTTGCACTCGCTTCATTAAAAAATTAAAAATTAAGTCATGAGTAGAGCTAGTCAAATTCAAACTGGTCTTTTAGTGTTGATTGCCCTAATGGTGGGTTATTATGTATTCACAAGCAGCAGTTCTGATTCTTCTGTTAGAACAGAAGCAAAGCAGAATTTAATCACGAACAGCAAGACTCCTACTACACCAGCAAAAGAGGAGTATAAAGGTCCTAAGACTTCTGTGAAATTCGCTGAAGAAGAGTTCAACTTCGGTACGATTGATTCTGGTGAGAAAGTAGAGCACATTTACGCTTTCACCAATGATGGTGATGAGCCTTTGGTCATCAGCGAAGCAAAAGGTAGCTGTGGATGTACTGTTCCTGAATGGCCAAAAGAGCCAATCGCACCAGGAGAAGGTGGTGAAATCAAAGTTGTATTTGATTCTAAAGGTAAATCTGGTAAGCAGACTAAATCTGTTACTATCAAAGCAAATACTGACCCAGCGGTTACTATTTTGAAAATCTCTGGTGATGTAACGCCTGATCCGAATGCACCTAAGCCTTCAATCAATGCTAATCAACTTCAACCTCAAATCCAACCAGTTCAGAAATAATTTCTGATATAGATAGTTAGAAGTTGAATAAAAAAAACCTGCACGCTTTGCGTGCAGGTTTTTTTTATATCCCGAGTCCAACATATTAGACATTATTCTATTTTCGATTTCAGTAACAGCAGTAGGCTATAAAAATATGATTTTCAATCTAACATCTAAAGACTAATTACTAAAATCTGATTTACTCGTTCGTTACTTCAAAATCAACAGCATCCGTCTCCAACCAATCTCCATTTAGTTTCAACACTTTTTCTATAACGTCTCGAGCACAACCCTGCCCTCCTTTTTTCGGGGAGACATACTGGCTAATCCCTAGGATTTCGGGGGCAGCATCGCTCGGACAACAGGGCAGAGCCACTAATCGCATTACCTCATAATCGGGCAGATCGTCTCCCATAAATAGGATTTCGTCGGCAGTGATTTG
>JAHDBO010000190.1 GCA_020630355.1 Saprospiraceae bacterium | reverse complement strand
ACAACCACATCGGGAAGCCGCAAAAAACGCAGGCAAAAGTCCGACAAATCATGGACGAACTGTACAGCAATGCCCCCGATGGTCTATCGGGCAACGAGGACTGTGGTCAGATGTCGGCTTGGTACGTGTTCAGTGCGATGGGATTTTATCCCGTAACGCCAGGAGCAGGGCACTATGAAATCGGGACGCCGCTTCTTCCCAAAGCTACCATCCATTTGGAAAACGGAAAGACCTTCCAAATTCTAGCACCGAAGGTATCGGACAAAAACATTTACATCCAAGCGGTTCAACTCAACGGCAAACCCTATCCTTATTCCTACATCAAGCATGAAGACATTATGGAGGGAGGTGTTCTGGAATTTGAAATGATAGATACCCCCTACGATAAGTGGGCAGCAACAGTAAAAAACCGTCCTAGTACAGAAATAAAAGACCACCTCATCTCCCCTACCCCATTTATCGCCAAGGGAAATTTTGCCTTCAAGGATAGTACGAGCGTGGAATTGTCATCAGCGATGCCCGATGCCGCTATTTATTACAGCATCGGCAACAGCGGCTTTCAACAATACGAAAAACCTATCCTTATTGACAGAGGGCTACGCCTAACATTTTATTCGAAATTGAACAATACCGAAAGCCCTAGGGTGAACACTATTTTCCGAAAGGTAGACCCAAATATAAAAGTGAAACTCTTACAGGAATATGCGCCGCAGTATGCTGCTAGTGGCAATCTAGCAATTGTAGACGGCATCCGAGGGACAAGAGACTTCAGAACGGGGACTTGGCAAGGTTATCAAACTAAAGATTTTGAGGCCATCATTGATTTGGGAGAGGAAAAGACCTTCAAAACGATTAGCGCTTCCTTCTTGCAAGACCAGAATTCATGGATTTTCATGCCGACTTTCGTCGAATATGAAGTGAGTGCAAATGGACAGGATTATCGTGTATTTGACAAAACTACCAATAATCTGACAGATAAGACGGAGGAAGCGATTATCAAAGCCTTCAAAGGAACAGGACTGACCAATGCAAGATACATCAAAATCAAGGCAAAAAACCGAGGAAAAGTACCCAACTGGCATATTGGTGCGGGAGGTGGTGCCTGGCTTTTTATAGATGAGGTTATTGTGGATTAAAAAATAAAAAGCTCCCTTTACGAAAGGGAGCTTTTTCAAACTCTACTGCATAAATCTAGGGTCATAATGCTTGGTGTAATCCACTCTCATCTTAAAAGACTCTGCTTCTGCATCAGGAAGAATTTCCCTTGCAACATCGTACATCCTAACTGAGCGAGGCTGTGAAGGACAGAGTCCTAAATGTACGCCTAAGCATTGGGCATCTATGTTATGCAATGAAAAGATTTCATCAGCCAATTCGATAATCTCCTTAGCTGCCATTTCAATAATTTCTGGGTTCATACTGCTATCGTTTTTAAAGGTTATAAGTGCCAACTTTATAGTATAACCAATGTCTAAAGAATGACATTTGGTAATGGGTAGCAGTATTTGGCCATCAATATATTGTAGATACACTCGATAGTTCAAATATATATTTAACAAATAACAAAATCAAGCTTCACTTAAATAATTTGATTACAATTAACTAAAAATTGATTTTTTTAATATAAATAATATTTTTTACCATAAAAACATGGCTCTATCCCCTAATCAGGGTCGAAGGTAATTCTATTACAAAGGTAGTACCTTTTCCCTCTCCTTCGCTTTCTGCATATACACGCCCCTCATACCTCCCCACTATTTTACGACAAGTTGCCAAACCAATCCCTGTCCCTTCGTATTCGTTTTGATGGTGCAAACGCTTAAAAATACCAAATACTTTTTCTTGGTACTCCTTTTTAATTCCAATGCCATTATCGCTCACATAGATATAAAGTTTGTTCGGAGATTGCTCTGTACGAATATGTATCTCAGGTTGTGAACTTCTATTATATTTTAGACCATTCTCTATCAAATTCTGGAATAGAACCAACATCTCCATTCTACTCGCATTGATGGTAGGTAAAAGCTCCCATTTTAAACTTTTATCCGGGATAACACTACTCGACTTGATTGAAGCAATCGTATGGTTTAAATCGACTTTTTCATATTTCACCTCGGCATTCAAAGCAGAGTGCGAGAGAATATCGTTTACGAGTTGATTCATTTGTTTGGCATTTATTCGAATGAAACTCAGATATTCCAAACTGTCTTTTGATAAATTGTCCCGTTCCCTTCTGACCATTAAGTCCGAAAAACTAACAATATTTCTCAAAGGTGCTCTCAAATCGTGTGAAGTCGCATAGGCAAAACTCTCTAACTCCTTATTGATCTTGATTAACTTCCTATTTTGCTCTTCTATATAAGCCTTATTCGTTTCCAGTTCGTTGAGCAATTTAATAGACCGCTCCTCAAAGGCTGAATTTTCTTGAACAAAGGAAAAAGAAACCACTAGTTGACAAACGATACTTATAAAGAAGGTGACCACATAATTAAATTCGTTAGTTATAGAGTAGAGCGAACCATACTTCATTAAATAAAAATGAACAAGCAAAAAACCCAATAATATAAACACATTCGCAACGATAATAGCCCTGAATTGATGAAAAAAAACCAAGGTAGAAGAACCTATTACGATAAGTGCGAACTCGCCCCCAGACGATCTTCCCACCAATAATAAACCTAAAATCAAAGAGACCAAGGTCGTGAGAAATAAGTACCAAAGTGTTATCCTGAAATATCCCTTCGAGGATAATAGAAACGCAAATAGAGTTAGAAAAAAAGAGCTAAATTCTAGAATGGCTCCACCAACAGATAAGCCACCACTAGTAAAAAAACCATAATAGATACCTAGTATAAAATAGACAGGAGCAATCAAGGCTGCTAGTTGATTACTCAAGCGGATTCTCTTTTTCTCAGGCAGTGATTCTACCTGATGAACACCAATATTGGATATTCGTCGCCAAGCGAGTTTTAACAATTGCATTGTTTGTAAGTAGTGCTTAACAATGATACGTGACAATTTGAGAATAGGTTCATAAAATGAATTACAACAAAACAAATACCAAAAAAGCCACTTTCGGTATCGAAAGTGGCTTTTCATTAATAAAAACTCAGAAAATCTTATTGCTCTGCCTTCATCTGTGGAAAAAACAATACCTCTTGTATGGAAGGGTTGTTGGTCAACATCATCGTCAGACGGTCGATACCGATTCCCAGACCAGAAGTCGGTGGCATCCCATATTCTAGCGCACGCAAGAAATCTTCATCCATCACCATCGCCTCGTCATCTCCTCTTGCCGCCAATTTCAACTGCTCTTCAAAGCGTTCCCTCTGGTCAATCGGGTCATTCAACTCCGAATAGGCATTCGCTATTTCTTTGCCGTTCACGAACAGCTCAAAACGCTCTACCAAGCCTTCCGAGCTTCTGTGCTTTTTCGCTAGAGGCGTCATCTCTATCGGATAATCCGTGATATAGGTCGGCTGGATTAAATTCGATTCCACTTTTTCACCAAAAATCTCATCTATCAACTTGCCTTTTCCCATCGAGCCATCTACCTCGATATATAAGTCTTTGCAGACTTTACGAAGTCCCTCTTCATCCATTCGAGACACATCGATGCCCGTATATTCCTTAATAGAATCAAACATCGTCAAACGGCGGTAAGGTCCTTTGAAGTCAATCACATTTTCTCCCATCGTCGCTTTCGTCGTACCATTGACAGCGAGAGCGACACGCTCCAAACATTCCTCTACCATTTCCATCATCCAGACATAATCCTTATATGCCACATAGATTTCCATGGAGGTGAACTCTGGATTGTGCGTCCTGTCCATCCCCTCGTTCCTGAACATCTTGCCAAATTCAAAAACCCCATCAAAACCACCTACAATCAATCGCTTCAAGTACAATTCATTGGCGATACGCAGGTACAAAGGCATATCCAGTGTGTTGTGGTGTGTCTCGAAAGGACGGGCTGCCGCACCACCATGAAGCGGTTGCAAAACAGGTGTTTCCACTTCCAACCATCCTTGCTCAATGAAATAATTGCGCATGGATTGAATGACCTTTGTCCGCTTCATGAAAATCTCACGCACCTGCGGATTGACCACCAAATCAACATATCGCTGACGATAACGCAATTCAGGGTCGGTGAAGGCATCATATACATTCCCCTCTTTATCTCTTTTAACGATTGGCAAAGGACGAAGCGACTTGGACAAAAGCGTAAAGGTTTCTACATGGATGGATACTTCTCCTGTCCCCGTAGAGAATACAAAGCCCTCGACTCCGATAAAGTCACCAATATCTATCAGCTTGATGAGCTGCTTGAAAGTCGCTTTCTCCTCATCGTTCGCTCCGATACCTTTTTTGTCGATATACAATTGGATTTGCCCTTGGCTATCTTGCAATTTTGCGAATGGCCCACGCTGTCCCATAAAGCGACCTGCAATGGAGATACGACCTAGCA
>JAHDBO010000189.1 GCA_020630355.1 Saprospiraceae bacterium | reverse complement strand
AATAGGTCGTCAAAATATTCCAAATCAAAAAAGCATTGAAGCTATATTTAAACACTTGCCACTTGTGGATGCCTTCTTTTTTATAAAAAAAATCTTCTATTAAAAGAATAGGGATGAATCCAATGAAAAGGGTCAGGATAAACGGGATGGGAGGAAATCCGATAGACAAGAAAAGCCCTGAAAGTCCGCCCAAGCCAATCAATTTCCAATGGTCTTCTGATTTGCCATACCACTTGCCGAGGGTCAATAACTTCGCAGCCCAACCAAATAGTAAAAGGAACAAACTGAGATAAGCCCATTCTTGCTCCTGCTGATACATATTGTACATCGTATACCCTATACCGAAAAAGGATAGACAGGTTATTGTCAATAAAATATATCGCACCGTTTTGTTCATGGGGCAAAAATAAGGAATGATACTAGTTAAATTAGTATCATTCCCTATCAAAATAAAAACTTTAGAAGCGTGTTACCAATCTTACTTTATATCCACAAAATGCACCATTTCGCCTTGGAAATGATAGGCTTTTCGATGTGATTCCTTTTGAAACGCTTCTGTGATTTGACGTTCATACGATTTGGCGAGCTTGCTGAATCGCTCTTGGGCCATGCTCGGTTTCTTGCCGTCATTCACGGCGTCAACGATGTAGGCATGCAACAGCGAGTCAAATTTCTTCTGGAACAATTGGGGATTATTGAATACATCGACGCCTAGTATTTTTGAACCGCTGACAGCGATGATACCTACCGTGTTTTGTGATTCGCTAAAGATGTTTTTATAATGCTCCAGATAATCGTTTTGTTGGGCACTGAATTTGGTGGATTCCGCCAAAGCGGTATAAGTGGAAGTAGAAGAAGTAGCCGCCTGCTTTGAGGTGATTTCGCTGACTTTCGACCATACTTTTTCTTGGTTTTTACTCTCTTTGACCGTACGACGAAGGCTATTGGAAGCGACGTTGTAATAACCAGAGAAGGCAAACAAGCGGCGTTTTTTCTGTTCTTCTGGGCTTTCCGTTTCGTCTGCTTCTTTGTATTCCCATCTTCCTTTTTCTACACAGAATACAGGAATATCTTGAATGGTATTAGGCAATATCATCCTATCTTCTGCTAGGATTCTGTCCTGATTTCCTCCTTGCACGATATCACCTTGCATTAGGAATATGGTATCCTGTGATTTGTTTTGGACCGTCAAAGTGCTGACAGTACCCCTCTGCCCATTTCTACCATAAGTCTTTTTCTCTGTGATGTAAAAGCCAGGGGTTTCAATCCCTTCTTTGATGGTCTTGACTTGTTTTAATTTTGAATCTCTAGAAGTATCTGTAGTCAAATTGACTGGATATAATCTTAGATTCTGGTGTTCCAATCCTGCTTTTACCTCTGGTGAGATATTGACCATTGCTTCTTTGATGGTCTTAACAGGTGTATAATCTCCATCCTTATCGGGCTGACAAGCAGAGAACGAGAATACTAAGAAGCTTAAGGTGATGAAGTAGAAAGTGGATGATTTCATAATGATATTTATTTCACAATAAATTTACAACAAAAAAGCCCTTGAAGCAAATCTTCAAGGGCTTTCGGTCGTCCTGTTAGATGAATCTAACGAGAGAAATGTTCTCCAGCAGGTCTGTTGGGTTCGAGTGTGAGATTCCTTGATGATCCTGCATGATTCATTCCACTTCCTTGGCGACGGTCTTTTTTGCTGATTTTTGGCATTAAGACCTTCAAGAATGACCCAGAAGTGAATTTTGAACTTGAACTTTCGTTGCGTGACTTCATGGCAATGTTTGTTTAATTCCCCGCAAATATAAAGATTTATCTTATGTATGCAAGGAGGGTTTGCTTGAATAGCAATCAGCGATTTGCACCGATTGTATTTTCTTACTTTTTCAATTTGATTCCACCAAGTACGCTAAAAGGAAAGACTTTTCTTTCGGCTTACACAATATACAAACGACGATTATTTTACATTAGTATTTAACCACCATTTTATAACATCTGCTATCAAATATATATAAAATAGAGTATTAAATAAAGGGGATAGATTAAAAAAAATGATAATTCTTGGGAGTTGGTATAAAAAAACAAAGTGTATGGATATTGTTTTGGAGGGTTGACCTTTACGGATAAACGCCAATTGCGTAAATTGAAAAGCATAAAACCAACCGTTTTGACGGTGGTGATATGAAACGGCAGAAGTGAATCGTTTTAACGATTTTGACCACTAAAAATACTCAATCGCAATCTGTATCCATTACATAAGTTCCTTCGGCTATATTAGCAATATAAGTCTCGGCTTCGATGCCGAATTTAGCTTTATAAGCAGATATGAGCGTTGACTTGATAAGGTCAAGCTCGGAGGTCTTCACTAGATTGATGGTACAGCCTCCAAAACCACCGCCCATCATTCTAGCTCCTAGGACACCTGTTAAGTTTTGGGCGGTTTCTGCTAGGAAATCCAGTTCTTCGCAGCTCACTTGGTATGCTTGGCTTAGTCCTTCATGAGAGGCGTTCATCAATTGACCAAAAGTGATGAAATCATCAGCTCGAAGTGCTTGGCAGGCTTTTTTTACTCTGTCGTTTTCTTCTAGTACATACTGGCATTTCACGAAAGTGTCCTCCTCGAATATCGCTTTGTTTTCGTTTAATTGCTCGAAGTTCACTGTTCTCAAACTGTTTGCTCCTAGGAGGCTAGCACCTTTCTCACAGGCTGCTCGACGGTCATTGTAGGCGCTTTCTGCTAGGCTGTGTTTGACCATCGTATTCACTAATAGAAAAGTATAGTCTTCAGGTTGGAAGGGGATTAATTGATGTTCGATAGACTGGCAATCCAATAAAATGGCCTGTCCTTTTTTGCCATGAAGGGAAGCAAACTGATCCATTATGCCTGAACGAACTCCAACATATTTGTGGTCAACTAGCTGAGCTAATTGAGCGATTGCCTTGCGAGACATGGGATGATTTAGATATTTGACCAAAGCAAAAATGAATCCACAACCCAGGGCTGCCGACGAAGACATGCCAGAGCCAATGGGTAAGTTGCTCGTAAAATCAACTTTTAAACCGTTCCAATCCAGTCCTTCGTTTTCCAATTCTAATAAAATACCTGCCATGAAAGTTTTCCAAGAAAGGCTAGGAGGGAGTGTTCCCCCTTCTTGAAAAATCATGGATTCGTCAATGTCTAAGGCTTGGATGTAGATGCCTTTATTACCTGTCCTTTGTACAGAAAAAGTAATGCCTTTGTCAATTGCAGCAGGTAAAACAAAACCATTATTGTAATCGGTATGCTCTCCAATCAAATTAATACGTCCTGGCGAGAAAATCTTCATTTTTTAGAATAAAGATAGGATTAAAATGCATATCCAAGTTTGCACTGAAACAACAAGTAAGGCCAAAGATGTCTGCCTATACTTTTACTAGGATTGTTCAATAAAAAACCTGTATTCTCTATGACCTCATTAGGATTGTCGAAACCCTCATAAGTTGTCCATCTTAGGTTGCCACCGACAGCAGCACCATAATCTATATACCACTTGTCTGATATTGCTAACTGATGACCAACCCCAAAAGTGAGACCAATCATATCAGAATCATAATGACCATCCAATCGTTCAAAAAAGGCACAATTGGCTCTACAAACACGCAAAGATTCTTGTATTGCCGTTCGTTTGTAAGTAAAGTGCGTCATTAAGTAGACTTCGTCCTTTAAATAACGCCGATACCCTAGCCGTGCTTTGAAGGCACTATTGTCCGTTTCTGGAATCAATATAGATGACTGCCCATATCCTAGAGAATATTCTAAGGCGTTCTTCTGATTGAACCGCTGTTCTAGTACAATACGTAATATTGGTGTTGGATAATCTGCTAAGTCAGTGATGGACCATTTTAATATGAATCTAGGAAATGTTTGTTTTTGGTTTGATTCATTGTCTTGAGCAGTTGCCCTAACAAATGCAAGGATTGCGACTACTAGGAGAATCGTTTTTCTCATTAGGCTTGGATTGGAATGGAAGAAATCAACTGAATATTATTCAAATCTGTGTAGTCGTATTGATAGACATTATCAGGACCGACCACAAGTAATAATCCGTCTAGCGGAATGACATCATAAGCCGTAATGTCTTCAAAAGCCTCAATGATTTGGATGTTGTTGTAATCGGCGACGTCCAATATTTTGAGTCCAAATTGGTTTTCGCAAACAAATAAAGTGGTGCCATCCAGACCAACTCCCTTAGGGTTGGACATCGGATAAGACACCAATTCCCTTGGGTTTTGAATATCTAGGACATCGATGATTTTTAGTTGATTGACTTGCGTCAAACGACCACAAGCACCTTCTGTCGACGTGCTTAGAGTGACATAGGCAAATTGGTCATTTGCGACGACAGGGTCGCAGGGTTCTATCGGGAAATCATAGATAACATCACCTTGTTTTTGAGGGATACCACTCGCACCTACGGTGTAAATAAATAGCCCTTCTC
>JAHDBO010000188.1 GCA_020630355.1 Saprospiraceae bacterium | reverse complement strand
AGATGCTTCCGTACGGTGTAAAGCGTACTGAAAACGGTCAGAGAAACGCCAATTAAAATTAAAAACACAAAGAAAATCAACATCGGAGCGTCAAAACGAAGCAAAGACCAGCTAGGAATCAGTCCGTCTATCCAAGCAAAAACAAGGATGAGCAGTAAGATAGCCACCCCAGCAGCCAACAATCCGTGCTTGATACTTCTGATTAAATAAGGTCGTGAGATGAACTCATAGGTCGCTCCTACGAGCTGCATATTCTTGATAAGAAAACGATTAGAATAAATCGCTAATTTAATCGTACTATAAATAATGCCCATCGCCACAAAAACCAATATCAAACTGACCAATATGCCTATTTTACCAATCTGGCTGACGTTCTGACCAATATCATCTACTAAGCCTTTTTGATAATAAATATCCGAGACCTCAACCTTCGTTTGAAGTTCACTAACTACTTTTTCCAACTTGTCTTGGCTCAGGTAGGCCGCATCCAACTTGAAACTGACTACATCAAAGTAAGGATTTCCCAAGCCTAAATCTTTCAAATCATCCCCTACTTCATCGTCAGCCTCTTCAAAAGCTGTCTCCCTATCGGTAAATTCGACGGTACTCGCCTGTGCATAGGGTGCTTGCTTCAGTGCAACTACAAAAGAATCCTGTACTCCAGTCGATAGGTCTTTCTTCAACTCTACAATCAACTGGACATTTTCCTTGAAATATCGGATAATGCCTTGCGTCTGAATCATCAATGTTCCAAAAAAACCCAATAAAAACAGGACCATCGCTACACTAAATATTGGGTAGAGGTAATTAGGCCTTTTTTGAAACTGATTGTCCATTAAGTGAATGTTTAGACAAAAATAAAAATAGCCAATGGAATATCGAATATCGAACAAAGAATTTGGAAGTATCCAGTTACTAAGTATCAAGTTCAAGTATCAAATACAAGTCCAAGTCAAGAATACTACTTAAACTACTTAAACTCCCCTACTGTCCAAACTATAAATGTTTTTGCTTAATTTTGCGACAAATTTTCAAATACCAATGTCAACAAACACCGCAACTGTTAGCGTAGAAACAGCAAAAAGCCTAGGCTTAACGCCAGAGGAATTCGACCGTATCCATGAAATCATGGGTAGAGCCCCCAATTTCACGGAATTGAGCATCTTTTCTGTGATGTGGTCAGAACATTGTTCTTATAAAAATTCTATCAAATGGTTGAAGACCCTTCCTAGGGAAGGAAAACGACTCTTAGTGGAAGCAGGAGAAGAAAATGCGGGCTTGGTGGATATTGGTGATGGCTGGGCCTGTGCTTTCAAAATCGAATCGCACAACCACCCTTCCGCTATTGAGCCGTTCCAAGGGGCAGCGACTGGAGTCGGTGGTATTCACCGTGATATTTTCACGATGGGCGCTAGACCAATTGCGGCACTAAACTCGCTTCGCTTTGGCAATATTGACTTGCCTCACACCAAGCACTTGGTGAAAGGTGTCGTGAATGGCATCAGTCATTATGGCAATTGCTTCGGAGTGCCAACAGTTGGTGGGGAAGTCTACTTCAATGATTGTTACAATCAAAACATCTTGGTCAATGCAATGTCCGTTGGTGTCGTAAAAGTTGGAGAAACCGTCTCCGCAGTCGCAGATGGCCCAGGCAACCCTGTTTTGATTGTTGGTTCTGCTACTGGTAAAGATGGGATTCACGGAGCAACTTTCGCTTCGGCCGATTTGACGGAGGATTCCGCTGAAGATTTGCCAGCGGTACAAGTAGGTGACCCATTCCAAGAAAAACTGCTTTTGGAAGCTTCTCTCGAAGCCATCAAAACAGGAGCAATCGTAGGGATGCAAGATATGGGGGCTGCAGGTATCACCTGTTCCACTTCGGAGATGAGTGCCAAGAGCAATACAGGGATGATTATCGACTTGGACAAAGTGCCGACCCGACAGGCTAATATGAAGCCCTTCGAGATTTTGCTTTCTGAAAGCCAAGAAAGGATGTTGATTGTAGCGGAAAAAGGCAAGGAACACTTGTTATTTGAGGTATTTGATAAATGGGATTTGGAATGTGAGGAAATCGGGGTAGTTACCGATACGGGTCGCTTACAATTCTTTGAAAAAGGCGAATGCGTAGCCGATGTCCCTGCTCAACCATTAGTATTGGGTGGCGGTGCACCAGTCTATGATCGACCTTACTCCGAGCCAGCTTATCGGGAAAAAATTAAAGCTTTTGATGCTAATAAGATTGCCGTACCTAACGATATGGTCGCTACAGCTAAAAAGGTTTTTGCAGCACCAAACCTAGTCTCCAAGCGATGGGTCTACGAGCAATACGATAGCATGGTGCGCACCAACAGTATGAGCACCAACAAGCCATCCGATGCCGCCATCGTGCGTGCAAAAGGAACGGGCAAAGCATTAGTGGTGACGACAGACTGTAACTCGGCTTATGTCTACGCTGACCCACATCAAGGAACAATGATAGCGGTTAGTGAAGCGGCAAGGAACATTGTTTGTTCTGGAGGCGAACCTGTAGCCATCACCAACTGCTTGAACTTTGGAAACCCTTATGATGAGGGTGCTTACTGGCAATTTGTCAATGCCATTCAAGGTATGGGCGAAGCTTGTCGCAAATTCCAAACGCCTGTAACGGGCGGTAACGTGAGCTTTTACAACCAGTCCGTATTCAAAGACAGAACCGAGCCTGTTTATCCAACGCCTACAATCGGTATGTTGGGTATCCTGGATGATATGACGAATCAGATGACCTTGGATTACAAAAACGAAGGGGATTTGATTTATTTGATTGGAAAAAGTACGGACGATTTGGGTAGTTCAGAATACTTGCGACAAGTTCATGAGGTACATCATTCGCCTTGTCCTAGATTCGACTTGGAAGAAGAATTTGCGCTTCAGGGCACCATCAAGCAAGTTATCAAAAAACGATTGGTTCAGTCGGTACACGATGTTGCCGATGGGGGGCTTTTCACTGCTTTGGTGGAAAGTTCGCTGCCAAATGGCTTAGGTTTTGAGCTAAGTACAAATACCAATATTAGAATGGATGCGTTCTTATTTGGCGAAAGCCAGAGTAGAGTAATTGTTTCCCTTACGGAAAATGAAAAAACAGCTTTTGAAACATTGATGAAAGCAACGAATACGCCTTACCAATTGTTAGGAAAAGTAACAGGTGATGCCATTCAAATTGATGGTGTGGATTATGGGACAGTGGCTGATTGGAAAAGCACTTATGACCATACACTAGGAAAAAAGCTAGAAGCTTAAATTGTTTGAGAATATTCTAAATTTTAGTGAAAAAATATCCTCCATCCGCTTTTAGCAAACTTGGAGAGTTATAAAACAATGGTTTTTAATCTAATATCTAAAATCTGATTTTGAATAAAATCTAAGTACAATGAAAAAAATTCTTTTTTATAGCCTTTTCATGGCAGTCACGGTACTTTTCGCTCAGTGTGGCGACGGTACTGCTACTAATGGAAGCACGTCGAGCAGCAATGCTTCTTCTATTTCGGGCACTATTGCCAATGCCTCCAATTTGAAGGTTTTCCTAGACAAATCTTTACCAATGTCCAATACCAATCGCCCTATTGCAAGTGCGGATTTGGACGGTAATGGTAAGTTTAGCATGACGACTAAGAAACCTATTGAAGGCGGTATGTATCGTTTGAGAGTTGGTGCAAAGAAATATTTCCTAGCCCTATCTAAAGGAGATGATGGTGTAAACATAAATGCAGACCTTAATGCTGCGACACCTTATGATTATAGCATCAAAAATTCATCGACAGGTATAGAATTTCAAAACGCTGCCAAAGAATGGGCAACAGGACAAATCAACTCCCAGAACATCGCTGAAAAAACCGCAAATCTAGGAGCAATACCTAGTATGTTTCTAGCTTCAAAAGTTATGCTAAAAGATAGCTCGGATGAAGGAATTGCTTTCCATAAAGCGGTCAATAAAAAACTGGCGAAAGAACTCCCTGGCTCCGATTATGCGAATGACTATGGCAAGCTCTTGACCACACTTGACCAACCAATCCGCATAGGAAAAGTTGCTCCAGACATTAGATTGAAGGACCCAAATGGGAAAGAATACGCTCTTTCCGATTTGAAAGGCAAGGTCGTCCTCCTAGATTTCTGGGCAAGCTGGTGCAGACCCTGTCGTATTTCAAGCCCTAAATTGGTCGAACTTCATAAAAAGTATAACAAGCGCGGCTTTGAAATATTCAGTGTTTCCTTGGACAGAGCGAATGCGAAAGACCGTTGGGAAAAAGCCATCAAAGATGATGGATTGGACTTATGGCCTTATCACGTTAGTGAATTGAATCACTGGAATGGTCAAGCACATCAACAGTATGATGTGCGAGGAATCCCAGCTACTTTCTTATTGGATAAAGAAGGAAAGTTTGTAAAAACTAAATTCAACCCACTACAAACCAATGCAGAAGAATTGGGTAAAGAAATTGAGAAGTAT
>JAHDBO010000187.1 GCA_020630355.1 Saprospiraceae bacterium | reverse complement strand
AGAACAAAAAATCGTCAAACGAAGTTGGCGTGCCAGCTTTCTTTTAATGGAATCAACCATTTTTCATTCAAATCCTTTTTGGTTTCCACAAGATGATTAAAAACAAGTGTTTCATTATTGATTGCCCCTTCGGTGAATAATTTTGCAAATAAATCTCGGTCAGCTGTTGCTATTTCGTTTTCATTTTTCTGGTAGGCAAACAACATTCTATCAAATAAATCTACTCCTAATTCCCCTTGCAGCCGCTTCATGAAGTGCACTGATTTATCAATCGAACAACCGCTTGCGCCGACCTGTGTTTCATCTACCATCAATACGATAAATTGACTTTCCAATAGTTGAGCCTTCGCCCGTAAAGCCCGATTGTGGCTCACCCAATCTTCCGCAAAAGCATCCAATCGTGTTTGAATTTGAGTTGCCTCTTCTTTTGAGAAAATACGATTGGATTGGTATATCCATACTCGTGAGGCATCTGGCATCTGGTTAAAAGTCGATAAATCCATATCTTTTATTCTATGAAATTAATTTCTCAATTGCGTTCTTAACTGTTGCTCCGATGTGGTATTCACTGAATCGGCCGGCAACTGTCTTTCGGGCATTGGCAGCTATCTTATTTCTCAATGTCTCATTTTCTAATAAAGCAACGATAGCGGCTTGCAAACTTTCCGCACTTCCATCACACAGAAAAACATTTTCCTCATGCTCAAAAAATGCTCGAATAGCTGGCGTATCTTTCGTAATAACGGCTTTTTCGCAAGCCATATAGTGAAAAACTTTATTAGGTACAACTAACTCTGTTTTCAAACCTGCTCCAAAAATACCCAAGCAAAAATCAAAGTCGTTAATCCTAACATTCAAATCTTGATAAGCGACTTTCCCCTCAAATCGGACATTCGTCAAACCAAAACGCTGGGCTTTGGCAACTACTTTTTTATAATCGAAACCATCACCTATGATATGAAAGATAACGTTTTTTCGAGCCCTTAAGTTATAAGCGGTATCGATAATCGTATTGACTCCCTGCAAAGGTGCAAAAGAACCATAGAAACCGATATGTATTGGTTCCTCTTCCTTTTCTTTAGGTATAGGATAAAAATATTGAGAGGGATAGCCTACGGGAACGACCTTGAACTTACTAGAAGGGATGTTGAAAGTCTTACTAAAATAATCCGCATGAACAGCCGTGTCTGCAAGCACCAAATCTGCCCTGCTCATTGCTCTTTTATCCTTATAAAAATTTTTCAGTGCCCTAGGAGAAAATCGACTAATCTCTTTATAGTCAAACACCTTGGTCAGGTATTTTGATATAAGTGGGTCGAATACAAGGGCCTGATTGCTTATTTTTTTGATAAAAGAAACATCTCCATGGGTAAAGGAGGGCAAGTAGATGGCATCTGAAGCATCAGCTTGCTTTTTGAAAGCAAGCTGATGCAGTTCTTTTTTTTTTGAATAATGGAAATCGTGTAGGTGTACTCCGTTTGACTTTAAGCCATCCAACACAACAATATTCCTATTATAGGATTTGTTGTATGCTCCCGTCACGGTTATATTCATCTAGTAAGTACTTGAGATGTGAGTACGCTAGGATAATTTTTGCTTAACCTCTATGATTTCATAAGATTCGATAATATCACCTACTTTAATATCATTGAAGTTCTTTACGGTGATACCGCACTCGAAGTTTGTCCTAACCTCCTTGACGTCCTCTTTGAAGCGTTTCAGAGAAGATATTTCTCCTTTCATGCCTTCTTTCACAGGATAAACAACGATACCATCTCTTACTACTCGGATGAAGTCATTTCTAGAGATTTTACCATCAGTCACATAACAACCAGCAACGGTTCCTACACGGCTAATCTTGAAGGTTTCTCGTACTTGGACTTCAGCTGTGACGCGCTCTTCCTTGGTAGGCTCCAACATCCCTTCAATCGCAGACTTGATTTCTTCGATTGCTTCATAGATTATGGAATAACCTTTGATTTCAACGCCTTCTCTTTCTGCCAATTTCCGAGCATTTCCAGAAGGGCGTACTTGGAAACCAATGATAATCGCATCAGAAGCAGATGCTAGCAATACATCTGATTCGATAATTTGACCTACTGCCTTATGAATCACGTTTACTTGAACTGTCTCGATAGATAATTTCAACAAGGAATCAGAAAGTGCTTCTACAGAACCGTCCACATCCCCTTTTATAATCAAGTTCAATTCTTTGAACGTACCCAATGCCAAACGTCTTCCAATTTCATCCAAACTGATACGACGACTAGCACGGTTGGCCTGTTCTCTATTGATTTGGCTACGCTTCGTCGCCAATTGTCTAGATTCTTGTTCAGAGTCCATTTCTTTGAACTTCTCCCCTGCGGTCGGTGCTCCGTTCAGACCTAGCACAAGTACTGGTGTTGAAGGACCTGCTTTCTTGATGCGCTTGCCATGCTCGTTGAACATCGCCTTTACTTTACCAGAATACTCTCCTGCTACGACAGGGTCTCCGATGTTTAGTGTACCTGCTTGCACCAATGTTTTCGCTACGTATCCACGCCCTTTATCCAAAGATGCCTCTAGTACAACACCGTGTGCTTTTTTATTAGGGTTCGCTTTCAGTTCTAGGATTTCAGATTCTAGAATAATCTTTTCTAACAAATCATCAATACCTGTGCCTTTTTTAGCAGAAATATCTTGAGACTGGTAATCCCCACCCCATTCTTCTACCAAAAGATTCATCGCCGCTAGTTCCTGTTTGATTTTGTCAGGATTTGCTCCATCTTTATCAATCTTGTTGATTGCAAAAATCATAGGTACTTCAGCCGCTTGAGCGTGGCTGATGGCTTCCTTAGTCTGTGGCATGATACTGTCATCCGCTGCGACAATGATAATCGCAACATCCGTTACTTTGGCACCCCTTGCCCGCATCGCTGTAAAGGCTTCGTGACCCGGTGTATCCAAGAAAGTAACTTTTTTACCATTTACGTTCACCACATAAGCACCGATGTGCTGCGTGATTCCCCCTGCCTCGCCTTCTGCCACACTAGCTGTACGAATATAATCTAGTAAAGATGTTTTACCGTGGTCAACGTGTCCCATTACGGTAACAATCGGAGAACGGCTCTCCAAGTCTTCTGGAGCATCCACTTCTTCTTCTTCATCTTCATCTAGCTCTAGTTGTTCTTCTGCGGAGATAAATTCTATCTCAAACTCAAACTCACTAGCTACGATTTCGATAACCTCTGCGTCCAGTCTTTGATTCAGCGTTACGAAGTAACCGAGGTTCATACAAGTCGTAATCACCTGTGAGGCCGATACGTCCATCAAGCTCGCCAACTCCGAAACAGAGATAAACTCTGTGACTTGTAGTGTACCTGTTGAATCGTTCTCCATTTCTTCGAGTTCCTTCTTCTCACGCTTCTGCATCCGATTATCACGGCGCAGTTTCTGGCGTTTATTCTTACCTCCACCAGAGATACGAGCCATTGTTGCTTTGATTTGCTCTTCAATCTCCTTTTTAGAAACTTCTTTTGGCTGATCTTTCTTGCCCTTTCCTTTACTGGGCACTTTTCCTCTTTGAGGCCTATTGTTATTGCCACCTCCGCCAGTGTTTGCCACTGTACGGACAATTGTCTTTCTTTTTCTCCTACGTTTTTTAGGGTCATTCGATGCCCCCTCCTTTTTCTCCGCTGGTTTCTTATTATCCGCCGCCGGCTTGGCAGCATCTTTCTTTTTGGGTCTATTGAACTTGTTAGTATCAATTTTACCTAAGATTTTCAAACCTTTCAACTGAGGGGCATCTGCACGAATAACGTCATCTTTTTTAGGCGCTTCCGCTTCCTTCTGTTTTTCTGCAGGTTTTTCTGCTACTTTTGGTTGCTCTACCTTTGGTTTTTCAACAGGCTTTTCTTTTGCCACGGGCACTTCCTTCTTAGGCTCAACAACCTCTTTTTTAACATGTTCTGCTTTGGGTGCTTCTTTCTTGGGCTCAGGCTTGGGCTTGGGTGCTTCGTTTTTTGCTGGTTTAGGTCTCTTCTTTCTAGAGTCCAAATCAATTTTGCCTAAGATTTTCAATCTCGGCTTTGTTTCTTCCTCCTTTTCTTCAGCAGCAGGCTTTTGCTCCTCTACTTTAGGTGATTCCTTCACGACAGGCACCTCTTTTTTCAACTCCACCTTCTTTTCAACGAGGGGTGGTTCTGGGCTTGGCTTACTCAAGTCCACTTTCGGCGCACTACCCAGACTTATTTTATTCGTATTAAGAGAAACCTTCGGAGTTGGCTCAGGTCTAGCCACTTTTTTCTCTTCGGGTGTACGAACCAAACCTATCTCTAGCTTGTCCGCTTCTTTTTTGATGGCAAGGGATCCTTGGAACTCCCGCAGAAGCTTATCCTCCATCTCGGGGGTAATTTTGGATGTCGGTTTATTTTCTATCTCATAGCCTGCACCCTTGAGATAGTCCACGATTGTGGATGTACCAACATTCAATTCTTTCGCAATTT
>JAHDBO010000186.1 GCA_020630355.1 Saprospiraceae bacterium | reverse complement strand
TGTAGAAGATATTGTAATCACCAATGGTCGTTTTAGGGTACAATTCCCATTCTAACATCCTTATAACTACAAGGGCTTCATTCTAAAAAGAGATGAAGCCCTTGTTACTGGGCAGCAATCACTCCCCCACAAAGCCTTTCCACCGCCCCATATATTCAATGAATTTTTCGCCTAGTCCTTCTTGTTTTAAATAATCTTTAGCGACAGGCGTTGCTATCGGCTCGAAAGAAGCATTTTCGATGACTTTAGCAGGAAAATCATGATGCAAAATCCCTGCCCGACCAACCGTCACGAAATCTACGCCCGATACTAGGACTTTCCGGACGTCTTCGCCCGTTCTAATCTTTCCAGCTACGGTTAGTTTAACGTTTTTATAGTCCAAAGCCGTGAAGTGGCTCAATAGCGATTGACCTTGATAGGCAGTTTCCTCAGGATTTTTGAAAACATCCCAAAGTGAAATATCCAAAAAGTCGATTAGCTGACTATCAATCAACTGTTGGCAAACCGTTTTGACCTCGGCAATATCCATTCCAAACCGCTCAGGCGAGAGCCGCACGCCTAACAGAAAATCTGCTCCACAAACCTTGCGTACTTCCTTCACTATCTCGAAAAGCAATCGGGCACGATTCTTTAGGCTTCCGCCATAATCATCCGTTCTTTTATTAATATCCGCACTCAAAAATTGCGTCAAAACATACCCATGTGCGCCATGTATCTCCACACCGTCATAGCCACATTTCTTCGCTCGGACGGCAGCTTCCACGAAGTCTTTTTTCAATTGATGGACTTCTTCGAGAGACAATCCTCTTGCACCATGTTTTTCATTATCGGATGGACAAAGCGGCGCTTGCCCGATCAAATCAGCAGGCGAGCGCATCCCTGCATGGTGCAATTGTATGACGGCAAGACTACCATATTCCTTTATTTTTGAAGCCAATCGTTGATGCCCCTCGATATGCTTATCCGAGAAAATCCCCAACTGCCCTGGAAAACCTTTTCCCAAAGCCGAAACATGAGAAGCGCAAGTCATCACCAAACCGAACTGCCCCTTCGCACGCATCGTCAACCAATTATATTCGTCCTCCGAAAGCGTCCCATCCTCGTGACTTTGTGTATTGGTCAATGGCGCAAGCATGAAGCGGTTTTTCATCGATTGACCGCAAGCAAATTGCAAGGCTGTTTCTAGCATCTTAAATATTATTTTTCTGTTTTAAATAAGCCTTCCCCACTCGTTCCAAAGTGGTATCTATCGCTTCAAAAGCGCTTTCATCCCCTAGGAGATGCTTGATTTTTTGATTGGAATATTCGTAAGTCAAATAAGACTGTCGAGCGGTTTCTTTAGAAAACAAAGAATGGGTGCCGAAGAGCAAGGATTTGAGTTTTTCCCATCGCCATTTGATTTCACCCATCCAAGAATGGGCTTTTCTTTGGGGTGGCTTTGCGCCAATGATTTTAGAGATTTTTTCAAAAAAGGACTTATAAGTCAAATGCCCACCATTGATAATAAAACGTTCGTTTGTGATATCGCTTTCCATTAAATGGATGAAATGTCGAACTACGTCTTGAATATCTACTAGGGCAATATTTCCAGTCGGATAATGGCTCAATCCTTCATCCACTGTCTTGAACAGCTTTGAACTGCCTTTGCTCCAATCCCCTTCTCCCATAATCGTGCTAGGGTTGATAACAATCGCACTCAAACCCTCTGCCACACCCCGCCAGACCTCCATTTCCGCTTGGAATTTGCTCTTCGCATAGTGCGTATTGAACTTACTTTTTTCCCACTTGGTGGCTTCGTTAAGTCGATGCTTGCTTTCTGGCCTACCGATAGCCGCAACAGAACTTACAAAGCCGAATTTCTGAATCCCTTTTTCTAAGGCGACATTGACCATATTGGCAGTGCCATCCACATTGATGGCTTTCATATTATCAAAATCCTTGGGTTGGAAAGAAATCATGGCAGCACAATGAAAAACCTGCTCTACCTCATCACCAATAGCTTCCTGAAGGCTCATGTAATCCAGAATATCACCTGTTTTCCATTGGATTTTATCAGAACAATCCTCAATCAAACCTAAAGCTGAATCCTCCCGTTTCAAGGCAGTAACCTCATAGTCTTTTGCTAATAATGCCCGACAAAGATGCGAACCAACCAGCCCCGTCGCCCCCGTTATGAATACTTTTTTTGACATAAAATTGGCTTACATTAGATTTTAGAGATTAGTCTTTGGTCTTTAGATTGAAAAATAAAACTTTACAGCTTTATGATTTTTCGATAATCCGAGTTAGAATCCCTCCACTAAACCACACGACTAACTAGACCACTAGACTAAATATACACCGCTCCGCTGATACTGTCTTTTTTCGCCCCAGTCGCAGAAGCAATGACGTTGGGGATGTTATTCCAACGCAGCAAGCCCATCAAAGCCATTAAAATCGCTTCCTTGTAATCTATCGTCGCTTTATCTGGAACATGAATTTCGAGATTTGGGTTATGATATTGTATCATTTCCATCAAAAAGTCATTGTACACCCCACCGCCAGTAGCCAATAAGCGAGGATTTTCCTTGGGAAATTCCCTATCGAATGATTGCCGTACCTGATATCCAATGTGATGACACATCGTATGCAGCGCATCGGGAATAGGGATGTCTTTTTCTATAAAAATGGGTAGTATCTTCGCCCTTATCCATTCGTTCCCTAGTGATTTGGGACTTTTTCTTTTATAAAAATCAAAATCATTCAAGGCATCAAAAAGCCCTTGATGCAATTGTCCTGATGCAGCGATTGCTCCATCTTTGTCATAAGGTAAATCCAAATGATTAGCTAGGAAATTGAGCGCTTGATTGGCCGCACAAACATCGTGCGCTGTAGTTCTTTCTTTTTTGACGAAAGTCAAATTTGCAATGCCTCCAAGGTTCAGATAAGCATCAAAACCAGCATAAAGCCAACGCTCTACTATCGGGGCAAAAGGTGCGCCCTCGCCTCCTAGTGCAATATCGGCCGTCCTGAAATTGCTCACGACAGGGATGCCCAATTTCGCAGCTAGCACACCGCCATCCCCTATTTGCGCCGTAAACATCCGATTGGGATTGTGAAAAATAGTATGTCCATGCGAAGCGACTACATCCGCCTGAAATTGATGTTTTTTCAAAAAAGCATGTACTAAATCTGCAAGATAATAAGCAAAATAGACATCTGTTTTGGCAAATATCTCGGCGGATTGCTGCGGCAGATTTGCCAGTCGGCTTTGCCATTGTTCTGTAAAAGGGATTGTGGCACCTTGGACAAGCTTCCAATTTTTGAGTGTTTTATTTTCAAGTTCAAATTCGCAAAAGGCAATATCCAGACCATCGAGAGAACTTCCCGACATCAAGCCCGCTATTTTGAATCTTTGAATGGCCATAAAAAAGATAAACACCCCTTTTTAATCGAAAAAACAATCACATCTATCCGCAAAAATCCCACTTAATTCTGGTAAAAGACAACGTTCGTCCGATTTTTTAATAAACTATGGAAACTTTCAAACCTAAAATTGTTTCCTATGTTCTAATAGCATATTTTTGTAGTCAATATGAACATGGACAAAGGACATATTATTTTAGAAAAAGTGCAGGAACTTTTCATGCGCTATGGTATCAAAAGCGTTACCATGGACGATGTATCCAGAGCACTAGGAATTTCTAAGAAAACCCTGTACCAGTATGTCGATAACAAGTCGGATTTGATTCAAAAAATGATGCGCCGACATATCGAACAAGAAAAGCAGGACATCTGTGCAATCAGGGAACAAGCCAAGAATGCCGTAGAAGAAATGATACTGGTGGCTCGGCATGTTTTGAGCATGCTCAAAGAAATGAACCCTTCTGTGATTTATGATTTACAAAAATATTACCGAGAAAGCTGGGATACGCTTCAAGAGCTGCATCGAATCTATATTTTTGAATTCATAGCTGAAAACATCAAGAACGGTATCAAGGAAGGATTGTATAGAGACGATATAAATGCAGATGTACTTGGCCGCTTGTATGCAGGGCAGATGGACATCATTCTAGACGAGAAATTATTCCCACCCAAATCATTCGGAACACAAGCAATTTATAGCGAATTTATTGCATATCATATCCGTGGCATTGCGTCGCCTACGGGGCTGGATATGTTCAACAATTATAACATCAAAGACTGACGATGAAACATCATTTACTAGCAATTGCTGGTTTCCTTTTGGTACAAATAGGTTTGGCACAACCTGTCACCACTTTCACTTTAGAGCAAGCCATTTCCTACGGTGAAAAAAACAACTTGCGTGTTCGCAATGCACAAATAGGCGTAACGGATGCGGAAGAGCGCATCTTGGAAACAAGGGCTATTGGTATCCCTAAATTGAATGCCAGTGTCAATTGGCAATATTTCATTCAACTGCCAAAGTCGCTCATCCCTGCACAATTCTTCGACCCCATGGCACCAGAAGGAACCTTTGCAGAAGTGGCCT
>JAHDBO010000185.1 GCA_020630355.1 Saprospiraceae bacterium | reverse complement strand
AGAGCAGTTTACGACACTGACGGAGTTGAGTATATTTTGATCACCAACTTCCACCACCGCCGCCGCCCATGCCGCCGCCGCTGAAACCGCCGCCGCCACTTGCGCCGCCACTTGAATTGGGGGCAGAGCTGAAGGCCGATTGCATTTGCTGGAAGCCCCCATCCAACTGATCTGCAAAATCACCACCACTGAAGCCATTGTTAGCGTGATAATGACCATGATACCAATGCGGGGGTTGGGTCATCAGTCCATCGAATTTTTTGCCCCACTGTTTGACCATTCCGAAAGCTAAGGCAAAAGGAAGGGTGTCTTCAAAATAAGTCGGGTCGTCTTTCAAGAGCCGTTCTATTTTATCTTTTTCGGCTTTCTCCATAAACATCTTAAAGCCGTACAACTCTTCGTAAAGTTGATGTCCTTTATTCGTTTTTCGGAGCATGACCGTCGTGACGCCACCCATGACGAAAGCGACAAGAAAAGTTAGACCACCTGCCAGAAAATTTTCGAAGGCAGCCATCAAAATCACTCCCGTCACAAAGGCGACCGCCGATAAGCAGCCCATACCAATTTGGGCATTATAAGAACTTGGTTCGTACCAATCTAGCGTCTTGACTTTGGCACCGAGTTCTTGTTTGGCGGTATTGAGTGTTTTATAAAATTTATTTTTTAAATCTTTGATTTCAGTCCTGTCCCCAGTAGAAAAAAGACCATTGTACATGGTGCGTTCGTAGCTGGGGGCATCATTGGGTAAATCTTGCAAACGATTAAAAACAAATTCACTTTTACTGCCCCAAAAGCTATCTTTTTCAATATTCTCAATAGAAATAATGCCTTCGTTCGCCCATTTTGGAATGAGGGCGGTAAGGTCTCTATTGTCTACTCTATCGTCGATGAGTTTGCCTGCTTCGGAGGGGTGGATGCCTTCTGGTGGGTAAAAACGTACCATTTTTACAATTGCCTTATCTTTTCCAAAGCGGCGCCATAGCCCCCAAATCAAAAGCCCTAACATAGCGGGAACTCCTAGTAAACCATACTTGTTCCAGAGTTGCTCCACCTCGGAGGGTTCGTGCATCATGCCTTTGGTCAATTTGACGGCAACGGTGATACCTTCCCTTGGACTGAGGCCTTTTGTGGTATTTCCTTTTAAGATACGCTGATTGTCTTCCAGTTGAATCGTTGCATTTTGGAAGCTTTCCCCTGTTGCGCCAGTATAAACATAGAAGTCTTTGCTCGGAAAAAGCAACTGTGCTTCGGGCAGTTCGATTTGATAAGAAACACTATCAATGCGTACTGGCCATTCATTTCCTGTCAAGTTCCAATAAAACTCATCGTAATCCTCATAGAAAAGTACGCCTGGTTTCATTTTGTAACGGATGGTGTAGCGTTGTGCCCCCTCCACATATATATCTGCGTCACCGATACGGATTTTGATTTGGTTACTGCTTTTTGTGACTTTAATCGTGCGCCCCTCGGCATTAATGTCATAGAATTTGGCGGTCAAATCCTTAGAGTTGTTACCAAAAGTCTTGGCATTATCAGGCAAGCGATAGCGCATCGGGATTGTCCTAAAGATACCCCGTCTCGGTTGGGTAAACTCGACATCAATGACTTCGGTGACTTCCACGTATCCGCTTGCATCCAATCGGATGTTGACATCGAAATGGGTGATGTGGAAGTATTCGGCACTTGCTAGAATAGGCAGGCACAGCAGAAAGAGAACTTTCAAAAATTTCATAGAAACGGGGTGCTAAAGGCTTAAAATTTTACTTGTACATTTTCACGTTCGATACGGTCTATCTCAAAATAATCATAGGTGTCGAAATTAAACATACCGCCAATGACAGAAGAAGGAACGGATTCCCTGTACGTGTTGTTATCCCTTACTACCGCATTGTAATAGCGGCGAGATTTCTCAATGGCATCTTCCACGCTCGCCAATTGGTCTTGCAATTGCAAGAAATTGGTGTTGGAGCGCAAATCTGGATAGGCTTCAGCTACAGCAAATACAGATTTTAGGGCATTTCCAAGCATATTTTCGGCGTTGGCTTGTCCGGCAACATCCTGCTTAGGCACTCCGATGGCGCGGCTTCTGGCTTCCGCCAAATTATTGAAAACCTCTTTTTCATGAGTAGCGTAACCTTTGACGGTTTCGACGAGATTTGGAATCAAGTCATAGCGTCTTTTTAGTTGTACGTCAATACCGCTCCAGGCTTCTTGGACTTGGTTTTTGAGTTTGACAAATTTGTTGTACATCGACATAACTGCCAAGCCCAATAATGCGACTATTCCAATAATAATATACATGTTCTTCGAATTGTATTGTGATTAAATATTGATATGAAAATGGACAATATTAAGAAGAAAGTCAATTTTTTTGGACAAATGCTTAAGTTATAGAGGGGAACTTTGATTTGCTGGATAACAGTTTGATGTATTTTTATCACTACCATTTTATGAATTAAATTAGAAATGGTGACTAAATAAACCTATCTCGTCTCAAGGATGTATTTTGTTTCTATTATAACTAAAACAACAACAATGTTAGATCAACTGAAAGAATTGGCTGGACAGAAATTGTCAGAACTAATGCAATCAAATAGCCTAAATGCAGAATCGACAGGCGAAGCTGCTCAAGAAGGGGCAGGTGCTTTGATCGATAGCATCAAAGAAAAATTAGCTGGAGGTGGCTTGGATCAAATCACTGATTTGTTCTCAGGAGGTGCTGAAAATACAGCAGGTGCTGGTCTGTTTGACAACATTCAAAGCAAGATTGCGGAAGTGTTGCAAAACAAAGGAATGGATGCAGAAGAAGCTAAAAGCGAGGCAGCCAGTACGGCGGCTGGTTTGGTAGATGGTATCAAAGAAAAATTCCAATCTTCTGATGCAGCGGATAGCGCTTTTGATTTGAGCAATATCACCAACTTAATCGGTGGGGATGCTAAGGGTTTATTTGGTAAAGTAACCAGTTTCTTCGGTAAAAAATAATTATAAGATACTCCCAACTTCATATTAGAGTATCTACTATCTAAATGTGCACCATGCTATTAAGTGTGGTGCTTTTATTTTTCAACTATTGTTGAGAAATACTGTTATTTTTGGATGATGGAAAAGACTGCTTCTAGCGCTAAACGACCACCAGTATTGCCTCAAATTATGGGCGTATTTCGTGCTATAAAACACATCAATAACCCCATTCCAATGGTGCAGGATTACTTGGATAAATACGGGGGGACTTATGGTTTCAATCCTATCGGTGGGATAGCTGATTTTGGGATTACTTCTGCTGACCCAGATTTGATACAGCATGTTTTACAAAAGAATAACCGTAATTATCGGAAATCGAAAATTGTTACGCATACATTAGGTGGTTATATTGGGAATGGTCTGCTGACCAGCGAGGGTGATTATTGGTTGCAGCAGCGTCGTTTGATTCAGCCAGGCTTCCATCGTAAAAAGATAGCCGCTTTGATGGAGATAATGAATACTGCGATTGATGAATCCATCGTGGTACTGGATAGGGCAGCAGAAACGGGTGAGACTGTTGATGTGTATAAAGAAATGATGCATTTAGCGTTCAAAATTGTGGCTCGTTCCATTTTCAGTACGAGCATGAACGAGGAGGAAGTGCAGCGACTGGATGAAGTGATTAGCGGAGCACAGGAAATGATTATTCGCCAGATACGGCAGCCTTATCTACGATGGTATTTTAAGTGGAGTGGTATGCTGAAGGAGTGCAAGGCACTTTCGGAAGATGCTCAGCGGATTTTGATGAAATATATCAAGGCACGACGGGAAGACCCAAAAGAATACGATGATTTGCTAGACATGTTGCTCTCGGCTCGCTATGAGGATACAGGTGAGGGTATGACAGATGAGCAAGTTTTGGACGAGGCCCTCATATTGTTTGTGGCAGGTCACGAAACCTCTGCGAACGCAATGGCTTGGACTTGGTATTTGTTGAGTCAACACCCTGTGTATGTGGATAAACTACGAAAAGAGATAGACGATAAATTAAACGGACAAGTTCCAAGTTTCGAAACGCTTCCTACTTTGACTTTGAATAAACAAGTTGTCAACGAAGCCATGCGTTTGTACCCACCTGCTTGGATTGTAGACCGTTTTTCGAAGGAACGAGATGAGGTCAATGGCATTGAAATACCTAAGAATACATTATTGGTAATGTTTATTCATGGGGTACATCGCTCTAAGGAAATTTGGGGTGACCCAGAGACTTTCCGTCCAGAGCGATTTGGGCCAGATTTCAAAAAAGAAATGCACCCTTATGCTTTCTTGCCATTTGGTGGCGGTCCAAGATTGTGCATCGGAAATGCCTTCGCCATGATGGAAATGCAATTGGCATTATCCAAATTAGTGAAGAGATATGATTTTGAATTGATACCTAATCAGAAAATAGAGCTCCAACCGCTCATAACGCTCCGACCAAAGTATGGTATAAAAATGCGGGTGAAACGAGTAAAGTAAATATCATGGATTGTGAACCTTT
>JAHDBO010000184.1 GCA_020630355.1 Saprospiraceae bacterium | reverse complement strand
AGTGATTTTTGGTTATCAGGAATGTAGACAAACGCTTAATTCAGGTGCGCCGAAAATGCGAGGGTATCCCCAAGTCTTACTTCGATATTTTCACCAACGGTCGTTGCGAGTGAAAGCCCGACATAATCTGGCTTCACGGCAAAGGATTTGTGCTTTCTGTCTACTAACACGGCCGTTTCTACTTTTTTAGGTAGGGCATCCATCAATGCTTTGAAGGCGTAGAAAATAGTTCGCCCTGTATTGCCCACGTCATCGATAATGATGATGACCTTGTCGTTTAAGTCTTGATTGGAAATATCAATACTGACTTGCTGTTCTAGAGGGTTTTTAGGACTTAGTATGATTTGAGAAAGCCTAAATTGGATTCTGCTGCGGCTTTGTAATTCTTCCAATAACATTTTGGCAAAACGCATCCCATTATTGTTGATACCAGCCAAGATGATTTCATCTTCCCTATAATTATTTTCTAAAATTTCAATAGCCAAGCGTTTGACCTTGGTGATGATTTGTTGATGCGTCAATATTTCCATGAAAATGGGATTGAAATCTTATCGAATAACCGATAACTTTCTGTTAGTGACAAACTGGTTATCGATTTGTAAGATACAAAAATACATCCCTTTAGCGAGTCTTTCGTGATTGATTGAGAGAATGCCCGCATTTTCATTAATATTGATTTCTTCAAGGGTCTGTCCTAGAACATCCACGATTAGGAAGCGTCCATTCTTGATGTTGTTTAAGTCGAAATCATAAACAATGTTAGAGAAGCCAAGAGAAGGATTAGGCTGTAGCCTAAATTCCTCTACAAAGGCAGGATCTTTTATGCTAGAAGAATAATCGCAGGTCGTATTGTCTTCTATATCCACATTTGGGTTGTAGTTGTCGGCAGAGGGGTCGGTACAGCCATAGACTAAATTCCCTTCTAGTGCTTGAAAGGCGTTCAGTTTACCATAGCCCCAATCAGGACTAGGGAACTGCTCACCATATTGAGTGGCAGTCAGGAAGGAGTCAACAACGGCATAATCCTGAAAAGCACTGATAACCTCGGCATAATCGGCATTGGGGTGCATCTGTAGGTATAGAGCACCAACGCCCGCAGCGATTGGTCCAGCGAAAGACGTTCCGCCAGCGATGGAATGCATTTGGGTGAAGAGAATGTTCCTAGGGTTTCCAGTATTTAAAATATTTAAGGTATTAGCGGCAAAAATGTTTTGACCTGGGGTGATTACATCTGGTTTGGCAAGCCCTGTTCTGGTTGGGCCTCGGCTAGAGTAGTTTACAAAGTTGTTTCTAGCAACACTGGTATTCCTTAGTATCGTATCTTTGTCCATGTACTGAGAACGATTGCTATAGGCTCCAACAGTCAGTATTTTTGGAGAACAAGCCCATCTTCCAATAATAGTTTTTAAGTTGTCAGAAGTTTTATAATGAATACTATCTGGAAAAATACTTGCGCTAGGTATCTCTTCTATAATCGAAGAATTACCTAAAGCGCCTTCTCCGTTCCAACTATCCAAGCGACCACTGCCCGTTGTACGCAATTCCCAATAATCGTCATTGTTTGAAAGGTTATTGATAATAATAGTGATGTCATAAGCGTCCTTATAAAAATCGATATACAGATTAAACCGACCTAACAGATTGCCCATTGGGTCACGGACGTCTCTAGTGGTTTCAAAGCTGTTGGAGCTAGCAAAGTCAGTGAGTTCAGGGATATTCAAAAAACCTGTATTTCCATAACGCTCAAAAGTTGTATTATCAATTTGGCCAAGAGAAAAGTAAACACCATCAAAATCTGATTTATCTGCATACAGATTGATATAGACGCTTTCAGTAACTGCCGAATATTTAAAAAAAGTAGTGCTAGTATCCGCATCAATGGTATGCCCTAGATGAAATCGTACTGCTCCTGCATTTCCTGCGGCTTGAGTCATAAAACGACCATTTTGGGCATCGAGCATGTTTTCAATCATCTCTGTTGCCAAGTCTCTGCCATCGTGAGAGCCAAAATAAGAACCAAGGCTAGCATTAAAGGCAACTGGTTTTCCTGCTTGACTAGCCTTCGTTACAATATAATTGACACCGTCCACAAAATTGGAAATGAAATTTTCTGCAAAGAAAACATCTACATGGATGATGTCTGCTTTTGGTGCGACGCCAGCCATTGTATCGGCAGCCATTCCATTACCAGCAGCAATACCAGTTACCATGGTGCCATGGCCACCATATTTTTCTGGGTCATGTGTAATGAGGGCATTATTAATGGCGACACTATCCCATTCATAACCATAGCCATAGCTAGATGCTAAATTTGTGGAGTCTTCTATTGTTTGGTCCCAAAAATGTATTATTCTCGTAGAACCATCCCCGTTTTGAAAATCAGGATGTTTCCAATCCAGCCCAATATCCAACAAACCAACAATGACACCTTCTCCGTCGTAACCCTGTGGTAATGCACCAAATCCTGCTTTTACAGAGTCTACATTTGTGTTTTCACCCATGATGGTATTCAATAAGTGCGCCTTGTCTCTGTAATATTCGATGCGTTCTATTTGAGGGAAACGGTTCATTCTAAATAATTCTCCTGCCTTGATTTCAATGGCGGCAATATTTTTCACACCATATTTATAACGACCACTGGGGGTGTTGCGCACAAAAGAGGCGATTGTACCCAAATCTCCTTTTACCAAAACAGGGATGATTGTTCCTAGTTTTTGCTCTTTTTGGTATTCCTTCATTTGGAGTATCAAATCCGTATTCATTTTGTCGAAGGATTGGGCGGAAGCATAGGAACACAGAATGAAAAAGAAGCTAACAATTAATAATCGTAAAAACATAACAACAACGTATTTATTTGGCATCCGCCAAAATGTAGAAAATGGAGGGGAGAACAAAGTTTCGACTTAGAGAAACCAAGTATTTTTTTAAATTCATTCTTAATTAGCGAAAATTTGCTGGAAATGTTATCAACTCCACCAACAAGAATGTAAATTAGTGCTTTACCAGTAGTTGTTTTAAACTGATTTTTCAAGATAAGGTTTCTTTGTTTATCTGATAAATGTAAACCAATTCCCAAGAGAGACAAAAAGATAGTATGGCATACATCGGACAAATTGTGTTTATTCTGCTCACCGCTGGAGCTTTTTATTACGCTTTTAAGCAGTTTTCCAGAATTAAGAGAAATATCAATCTAGGGCAAGACGAGGATATATCTGGCGATACTGGCGAGCGTATCAAGAATACGCTGCTAATTGCATTCGGGCAGAAAAAGATGTTCAAGCGTATTTTGCCAGCCTTTTTTCACCTAGCGATTTATGTGGCATTCTTGGTGACACAAATCGAATTAATCGAGATTTTCTTAGATGGTTTCACTGGTCAACACCGTTTGATTTGGCATTGGGTAGAAGGGACGATGTTTGCTGGACTGTACACTTTTGTGATTTCTTCTATTGAGGTGCTGTCACTTCTAGCGTTGATAGCCACATTTATTTTCTTGGCTCGAAGGAATTTGTTGAAAGTACCTCGTTTCCACAAACCAGAAATGGCAGGCTGGCCGACATTGGATGGCAATATTATCCTTTATCTAGAGATTCTCTTGGTAACTGCCATTTTCACGATGAACTCGACGGACTTGGCACTACAAGCGAAGGGTGTCTATCACCAAACGGATGCTTTCGCCATTTCTCAATTTATCGCTCCGATGTGGGCTGGTTTGTCGGAAGGGACTTTGATTTTTCTAGAAAGAGCAGGCTGGTGGCTACATTTTTTGGTCGTGCTAGGCTTTTTGAATTATCTCCCGATTTCTAAGCATTTACATATTATGCTGGCGTTCCCTAATACTTACTATGCCAAGTTGCAATCTCGTGGGGAAATGGACAATATGCCCGAGATTATGAATGAGGTAAAAGGTATGATGGGCTTGACCGAAGATACAGGCGAAATGTCAATGGAAGACGAGTTGCCAGAGTTTGGTACTAAAGATATTTTCGGCTTAAGCTGGAAAAATATCATGGACGCCTACACCTGTACCGAGTGTGGTCGTTGTACTTCCAATTGCCCCGCGAATATGACAGGCAAGAAGCTTTCCCCTCGTAAGATTTTGATGGATATCCGAGATAGAACAGAGGAAGTAGCAAAAAACTTGGATGCCAACAATACCGAATGTATTCGTGAGGACATGAAAGCAACAGCAACCACATTGACCAAGGAGAACTACGACGATGGCAAATCCCTGTTCGATTATATTTCTAGAGAAGAATTGCATGCTTGTACGACTTGTAATGCTTGTGTAGAGGCTTGTCCAGTGATGATTAATCCACTAGAGCCTATCTTGAAAATGCGTCGCTACGAGATTCTGACCGAATCTGCAGGGCCATCTGATTGGGTGCCGATGTTCACCAGCGTAGAGAACAGTGGCAGCGTTTGGCAGATTCCAGACGACAGAGACAAGTGGGTTGAGCAGATGTAGTTTGTAATAGACATTATTCTATTTTCGATTTTGGTAAAAACAGTAGGCTATAAAA
>JAHDBO010000183.1 GCA_020630355.1 Saprospiraceae bacterium | reverse complement strand
TATTCCTTGAAAAGCATATCGCTTTTCAAGGAATTAGGCACTTCTTTTTCTGCTGTTGTGAAATGGTTTTTTACCGTAGCCCAAAGTTGGTGTAATTCAGCTCTTTTCACTTTACTTGGGTAAACATTCTTATCCCTACATATCCTATTGCTGCCAAGAGGCACACACCAATCATACACAGCCAAAGGATATTGTATCCATATATAGTTGCGATTTCGGTGCCTAGCGTAGGGGCGATGATAAAAGCAATAGAAAATGCCATGCCATAAGCCCCCATATATTGTCCTCTGTTGGAAGGGGAGGAACGGTCTAAAACAATAGAACTGCTAATTGGGAAATGAATAATTTCTCCTAGCGTAAAAGCAGTCATAGCGATAATGCCTACAAGGTAAATATTGAAAGGCAAGAAAAAAGCTACAAAAGCTAGTCCAAATATGAGCGTCCCAACAAAGATTAAATCCACTCTATGAAATCTATTTTGTACAAGATAGATAACAGGCATTTCCAAAATGACTATCAATAAACAGTTGTAAGCCAACAATAATCCAAACTCTATCTCGCTCAGCCCTAGCTCTGATTTCATGTAAACAGGTACGATTGTAAAAATTTGCATAAAAGCGATACAGGTAACGAACATTAATGCAATAAAAAACAGGAACTGTACATCTTTATAAGCAGATAAAAATTTTCCTTCTTCAAGCGGACTGTCCATCATGTCCTTTTCTTGGTCTTCTTTATTTTTCATGAAAATGATAAAGAAAAAAGCCGCAGCAATAAAAGTAATGGCTTCAATGATAAACAGCCAGTCATAACCAAAGTTACCAGCAATGAAGCCCCCCATCGCTGAACCCGCTCCGAAGCCCAGATTGATTGCCAATCTCATCAAAGACAGCGAACGAGTTCTGTTCTCTGGAGTGCTATACGCTCCTAGCGATGCCATACTAGCTGGTCGGAAACTATCGGCTATGGTAGTAGCGATGAAAATAGCAACACAAAAGGGGATAAACGTATGGATAAACATGAGGCTAAGAAAACCAAAGCCCGATAGGAACAGCGTCCAAAACATAATAGGATAATAACCAAACCTATCCGTTAGGTAGCCTCCTAGCAAGGAGCCAGCAAAAGCCCCCAGTCCCCAACAAGACATGACGATACCCGTTTCTCGAAGACTAAAGTTGAGCTGGCTCGTCAAGTAGATACTTAGGAATGGAATCACCATGGTGCCTGCTCGATTGATGAGCGTCATTAAGGATAAAACCCAGACATCGTTCTGCAAACCAGAAAAAGAATCTACATACAATTGTATTAGTCGGCGCATTTGTGATATGGTTTAAACGTGTTGTTTAGTAGGCAACCTTTGTAAAGGTAAATTAGTTCCTTGCTTTTTATATAGTTAAGCCGTGTATTGACTATATCTACGATTTTGTTAATGTGTTTTAATGGCTAGGAAATTGTTTATATATGGTTATACTGTTTTTAATGGTTGTTGGTTAATTTTTGTGACATTAAAATTGGTTTGTTATTTTTTTATTTTAATAATAATTAATTGAAAATGAGTTTTTTATAATAAAAAAAATAAACAGAGTAGTATTTTATGGTATTTGTTATTATTTTTGGATTGTCAAACAAGTGTCACAGTATTACGTTTGACAAAATGTATAACCCCGAACAGGTAAACTTTTTTCCTCAAATCACCAAAATGAATTTTACGATGAAAAAAGGTCTATTCTTTATTTTATTTTGCTTTTCAGCACTTCTTGTTTCCGCACAAGTGACCGTATCTGGTGCTTGTTTTGATGCCTCAGCAACTTTAGTCGAGACACCCAACCCTGGCTCTACTAAAGCCACATTTACAGGGACGGGAACAGTCTTTGGCGGGTCAAGTGTGAGCATTACCATTGTATGGGCTTCTTCCGTTTGGCAGCTTCAGATAAGTGGTCAGGCTATGATTTTTAGTACATTGGACTCGACGCTCCCTCCTGACATGGCAACGGGCAATTGGTCAATTGCCAACGTAGCCTGCACATCAGATCCTAGTGCTTTTTCCATAACGGGACCTAGCACTTTACCTGTTGAGTTAGCTGCTTTCGATGCCTCTGCAAAAGATCGTAGTGTTGAGCTTTCATGGTTGACCTTATCCGAAACCAATAACAGGGGCTTCGAGGTACAGCGTTCTCTAGATGGTACAAATTGGTTGGCTCTAGGTTTCGTAGAAGGCAAGGGCAGTACAACCCAGGCGGCCCGTTACAATTACGTTGATGCTTCTCCCCGTAATGGAGCGCTTTACTATCGCTTGAAGCAGATTGATTTTGATGGTCAGTTTGAATATTCCGATGTGGTATTGGTCCATTTCAGAACAGCTGAAAAATCAATCGCTATCCTTGGGAATCCAATCAAAGATGGTATGCTTCAATTGTCTTTTGATTTTGATGCCATTGATTTAAGAATTGTAAATCAACTAGGTAAAACTATTATTGAATATAATGGCTTTTCAGATAAAACATTGGATGTCTCTTCTTTGGGTAGAGGTGTGTATTATTTGAATGTCCGAGTGGAGAATGAAATGAAAACTATCAAATTCCTGAAATTATGAATATGACTACCAATACTGTTCTTGAGCAGGAAAAGGTAGATATATCTCTATGGTGGTATAGCCTGAGCCAAGAATGGAAATGTGCCTTTATGCAGACTTGCTTTCAAGACTATAAAGGTTCGACACCGACGAAGGAGATGCTGGAAAGTCTTTTTGAACGAGAGGTTTTTCGATTTGTCGGGCCAAGCGCACCTTTTCCAAATATGGATTTTGAGTTAAAGGATTTATCTGGGTTGAAAGGCTTTGGGAACATTAAGATTCTAGTTGTTACGAATCACCAAATTAAATCCATCGAAGCAATTGCTGATTGTAAGGAAATGACTCATCTTTTTTTACAAGATAATCAGATACAGGACATAGCCGCTATAGAGAACTTTATAAATATAGTAGAGCTATTTATACAGAACAATAAAGTCAAATCTATTGAGCCAATTCGTCAATTGACCAAGTTGAAGCGTTTTTTATGCTTTGATAATCTCATTGAAAACCTAGAAGGCTTAACAGAGGCACACGCAGAGGTACTTAAAGATTTCTATTGCTTACCCAATGAAAAATTGTCTTTGCGAGAAGTCGTGAAGACAGAAAAAGAACTATACAT
Source organism: Saprospiraceae bacterium (assembly GCA_020630355.1). Classification (GTDB taxonomy): domain Bacteria; phylum Bacteroidota; class Bacteroidia; order Chitinophagales; family Saprospiraceae; genus JAHDBJ01. Next base: position 1,345 of record JAHDBO010000183.1, on the reverse strand, counting down.
AGCATGCAAGAGCTGCTAAATTTTTAATCCTAAAAAGTCAATTAATATGGAACCGTTTATCGGACAAATTCAAGCCTTTGGATTCAATTTCCCACCTAGAGGCTGGGCACAATGCGATGGGCAATTATTGTCAATCAGCCAAAATCAAGCCTTGTTTTCCCTTTTGGGAACTATGTACGGAGGCGATGGTCGCACGACTTTTGGCTTACCAGATTTGAGAGGTAGAGTGATGATACACCAAGGGAACGGACCAGGTTTGTCCTCTAAATCAATAGGACAAAAAGGAGGTTCGGAAACGAATACATTATCGGTAGCTCAATTGCCAAGCCATAATCATAATTTGAGGGCTTCTTCTACGGCCGGAGATTCTAATTCACCAACAGGTAGGGTTTTAGGGGATGCTGGGTTCTTGGATAATGATTTTAAAGCCGCTGAGAGTTTGGTTGATATGAATGTTAATGCTATAGGGAATACTGGTGGCAGCCAGCCTGTCAATAATATGCAGCCCTATCAGGTCATCAATATTTGCATTGCTTTAACAGGTATCTATCCATCTAGAAATTAAATAAAAATCAGATGGAAAGAAGAAACTTTATAGCACTAACGGGACTCTTTACGCTAGGAGCGAGTTCTGGATTGGCTGCGATGCCCCTAGGGCATAAAATGAAAATACCTAGCAACTTTACAATGGAACAGTATCATCACTTGATGACGGTAGCGGACGAAACGAGATTGAATCTGCAAATCAAAGGAAAGTCTAGTTTCATTCGCATGATGCTTGAGCCTGTAAAAGTGATTTCTAATACAGAAATCAAAAATGGCTACAAGGTGGTTTACTTGACTCAAAACGGGAATACAATAGAATTATACAAAGATAAAAAAGGCGCAAAGACGAAGTTCTATTAAGTTAGAATGGATGTTTTGATTTAAACAATGGTTGTAAAAAGGCTCGGCACTTGTGCCAAGCCTTTTTTATGGAATAAACGTTGAGATTTAATTGTTGTATGACGCAGGAAGTCTACTAACTTGACTCCATACTCCATACTCCATACTCCATACTCCTAGTATGTCTCCAAACTCTGGTCAATCTCCTGCGCATAAGCAATAACACCGCCCTTTAGATTGTAGAGGTTGTCAAAACCGAATAGCTTTTCCAATTCCCGAATGGCATCCGCACTGCGTTTTCCACTTCGGCAATGAATGACGACATCTTTATCCTTAGCAATTTTATTGGCATACTGTGCCACACTACTAAGCGGTATCAACTCTCCATTGATATTGACAATATCGTATTCATAAGGCTCACGCACGTCTATCAGCTGGAAGTCTTTGCCTTCATTTTGCC
>JAHDBO010000182.1 GCA_020630355.1 Saprospiraceae bacterium | reverse complement strand
TTCGCTCAGACCAAATTCAAATTAGAGCCTTCCCAAAGCATGCTGATGACTGGCAAAGGGCCGGGACAAGATGGCACTATCAACCCTTTTGATGGACAAGATTGCTATGCGATTGTTGAGAACACAGGCCGTCGGCCTTTTTCTATTCGAATCCAAAAGAAAGGAACTGTCATCAAAACCATCCCCATTTCCAAAAAGGAAACTAAAAAAGTCCTGCTCCTAAAAGGGCAAGAACTGTACCTCGACCCGAATAGCAAGGGGATTGCCAAGGCCAAGGTGTCTTATGAGGCCATCAAAGATTAAGCAAAAATCGAAAAAGGCAATCGTACGAACCAAAACGACCATTTTTTAGCCCACAACTTTAGTTGTGGGAAGCTCAGGAAATTCCTTCCCAACCGTTTTAACGGTTTTAGGAGGTAAGAATTTGTTGAAAAACCAGATATAACACCTAAAATACTATATCTGGTTTTACTATCTTCGAGCTTGGATTTCCAAAACCAACAACATATAAAAGCCAAACCGTCCATTATGAAAATCCTCCCAATCAAATTGTGCTTACTATTGTTGATTGTTTTCGGTTGCGCCCCAACGCAGGATAAGACTGAAATAACTGAAAAATTAGAAAGAACGTACTGCCACGAAATCAGCGTTTTTGTTGATGAGTTGGAGAAGAAATACGGTACTGCTGCCAAAGACTCTTCGTGGAAACAATTGGAAATTTTGAGGACTCAATTAATAGGTAGCAAAATAGATGATTTCGAGTTTGTGGATGTGAATGGAGATAGTATCAAAACCAAAAATTTTGATACGCCACTTTTCTTTGAAGCCACGGCCTCTTGGTGCAAACCTTGTGTGGCCAGTATCCCCGCGATCAATCAACTGAGCGAAACGTACAAAGACAGTATCAAGTTTATATTAATAACTCACGACACGGGCGAAAGGGCAAAAACATTCGCCGCTAACTTCAATAAAAATGTTATTATAATCCCATCTAAAAACCCTGTCAATCCGACTGATCTGGTAAAGATTGAAGCTGGAGGATTCAAACATTTATTCCCATTTCCGACTACCTATTTCATCAATAAAGATAAAACCATCGTTGATATAAAAACGGGTGGAAGTGTATCTGGAACGCACATCATAGAAAACGATACATTTATCGTTTCTGAAAAAGAAGCTTTTGAAAGCAACTTGGCGATGCTAAGCGAAGGAATAGAGCAAATAGCGAAATAAACAGAGACCAACAAAAGCATAAACAACTACAATGCTTCGAGAGAATTTCCCAAAACAAGGAGAAGAATATCTAGGAGAAACCAGTCCTGATGGCTGGCAGTATCAAATTATTTTTCGGGGCAGGACGCTATCGGATGCCTACCAGATGGTGCGTAATTTTCTGGAAGAAGAAGGTTATGAGGATATACCACTTCCTAAAGATGCGGAAGAACTTGCCCTCTTCCGTTTGAAGACCCGCAACAAGCAAGTTTTGCTATTCGAGGACAATGGATACGTCCACAACCCTGTTAAAATCCTGTTCCCACTCGACCGTCGGAAGAAGACCAATTTAATGCTCAATATTTTCAATGAAAACCATCCCAATCATCTGGTCAAATTCCATCGTATTGAGGAGAAAAGGGGCTTGATATGAACTCAATTCTAATCAGAAAGTACTTCTTCCAATTTCGTCTTTAGTTCGCTTGATTCATATTGTGCAAAATCGACTATTTCACAAGGTGTTTTTTTCACCCTTGTCTTCAAAATACCTAGTTCAACTCGACCATCTTCTAGCTCTTTTGTGCTAGTGATGATTACTTTCTGTCTTCTAGGCAAATCTTCAAACAATACCCCATTATGCACTTTTCTACCTTTCAAAACCACAAACTCATCCTCAAAGAAGAGATTAATATCTTGATCTTTAGCAGCTTCGACCATTAAATCCCTTCTGCTGTTTATAATATTAAATTGACGGTCTATATTAATGATTGTTCCTAGGCTTCGAAGCCTAAACCTAAAAAAAGGAGCTTGTATATCTAATTTTGAAAGTGTCCATTTGTATTTTGGACTACCGAGAATATCACTTTTGGTCAAGCGTTCCAAATCTCTCTCACTTTTAATCATCCTGTTTTTATTCCTTCTATTCTTTTTCCAATACCTCCTTTTCATCTGCCACAATCGCCTTTGGATTTTCAAGAAACTCCAGCCTTTCTTTTTATAGTCTCGTATTAAAGTCCTGCGCTTATTTTTTAAACTATAGCGTTTAATGGCTGGTATTTTTGCCCATCCGTAGTATCTATGATTAAAACCTTTGAGCGTATCTATTGGAGTATCTGTCCTATCCCAGCTCAAAGCGTTTCCCTCAATCGTTCCTTCATAGACACTAAAGCCCGTTAAATCACCAAGGGTGTCTATCGGAATCTGGACGCTCATTGCCTTGTTTGCTCTGAGTTCTAAAGGAATTCCTTTTTCGGTGTAAGCCTGAACAACGAGCATTCCCCTAGACTCTAAGAAACCTTCTTCTAGATTGGTAGAAATGCCGTTTTCTAGGGCAGCTATTTTATTGAGTATTTCCACTGCTTCTACACGGACAGCACCATCATAAGCTTGTCCATCTCTGTAACAAAAAGCTTGTGCAGGCACATCTATAATACAACCTCCCTTCAACTCTAGCCGACTGGTTCTCTCGGACTGTATTTGATGAGTTTGAACGCCTACCAATGTTGGCAAAGTCTTTTCGTCATCCTTATTTTCAGTATAGACTTGGCCATTGTTATATTCGTATTTCAAACGAATAAAATCCCAATCTTTAACTATTTTTTCATCAAAATAGAGATGCTCTACTTTCGTAAAATGGATGATTTTATCGATTCTGAGCTCGTTTTCAAAAACCAAATCCTTTATTGTTGCCAGCCTTTGTTCAAATAAGGATTTATTATTTTTTGGAAAACGCTCCACAACAAGATTGGATAAGTCTGGTGACTGGAGTAAACGATTTAACTCGTCTAACGCTTCGGCTTTTATAATCTTCTGATTCGTCTCAAATGGAATATCAAAAAAGGTAATGGTTTGAGCATTGAGACTACCCAAAAACAGAAATAGGATAAAGGAAAAGAGGGCTTTCATCAAATTGGGATTTTAGTATTCAATCTACGACAATTCCCTTCCAAAAACAACATCACTCCTTCCCCAAGCCCTTTTTGTAAGCTGTCAAGCATCGCTCCCGGGCAAATTTATGGTCTACAATGGGTTCGGGATATTTGGGCGTGCCATATTCGGGCACCCATTTTTTGATATATTTAAATTCTTTGTCAAACTTTGCTTGCTGCGAATAAGGATTGAAAATACGAAAATAAGGCGCTGCATCTGTCCCACAGCCAGCCGCCCATTGCCAACCGCCATTGTTGCTCGCCAAATCAAAATCTAGGAGCTTTATGGCAAAGTATGCCTCCCCCCAACGCCAATCTATCAACAAGTGCTTGGTCAGAAAACTCGCCGTTATCATTCGCACCCGATTGTGCATATAGCCCGTAGCGTTCAGCTCTCGCATCCCTGCATCAACGATGGGATAGCCCGTTTTCCCTTCGCACCATTTTTCAAAATCCGCTTCGCTATCTCGCCATTCTACAGCTTCGTATTTCTCTCGAAAGGCGCGCTTTTCCACCCTAGGAAAATGCGCCAAAATCTGCGCATAGAAATCCCGCCAAATCAATTCGTTCAAGTAAGTGGCGCTTAGATTCTGAGATTTTCTAGCCTTATCTCGAATACTAATCGTCCCAAAACGGAAGTGTACCCCTAGCCTACTCGTACCGTCTATTGCAGGAAAATTACGGGTTTCGCCATAGTTTTTAATCAAACCTCGACTCACGGAGTCAGAAGGAAAATCCAAATCGCTCCGCTCAAAACCAATGTCTGCCAAGGAAAGCATTGGCATTGGTTCACACTGCAGCAAGGCATCAAAGTACTGCTCGTTCGGATAAGGCTTGAAATAATAAGACAGGCTCTCGGTCTCCATCCTCGACATCAGTTTTTTCTTCCACTTTTTGCTGTAAGGCGTGAAGACAGTATAAGGTGTACCATCATCCTTCAGTACTTCGTCCTGCTCAAACAAGACGTGATCCTTGAAGGTGTGAAAGGTAATGTTTCGTTCTCCTAGAATGCTCGCTACTGCTTTGTCTCGCTCCTTGGCATAGCTTTCATAGTCCCTGTTCGTGAAAACCGCTTCAATTTGGTATTCATCCACCAAAGATTTCCAAACTTCCTGTGGTCGACCGTGTCGGACAATCATCGAGCTACCTAAGGCTTCATATTCCTTTTTGACTTTCGTCAAATAATCATGGATAAAGGTCAGCCGAGCATCTTTCTTGTCTTCTAGTTGTTCTAGGATATTTTCATCGAAAATAAAAAGCGGCAGTACTTTATACCCACTTTTCAAAGCATGATACAAGCCTGCGTTATCATTAATCCTTAAATCTCTCCGATGCCAGAAGATGGCTATTTTGTTGTCCATGGATTCCTTGTTTTTAGCAAATTAAAAACAGCAACC
>JAHDBO010000181.1 GCA_020630355.1 Saprospiraceae bacterium | reverse complement strand
GGGTTGTATGATAGAAAAATACCATTAAGCGACAAAATGAAATGCACCCTGCAAATTTTGCTCACTGTTTCTGTTAGCAATATTCAAATCAATTTTGGTGCTGTAACTTCCGACCTTCTCATTCGTTCTACTTTCAAATACCTCCCAATTAAGGATTATTAACCTTGGATTAACCATCTATTAACCCAAGCCGCTGTTTTTGAGCTTAATTTTGTAGCATCCATTTGGTGGTCTGAAAAGTTTTTTGAAAAAAATCTAAAATGGTTTTAAAAAGATTTACCCATCATTTGATTTGACAGCAGAATAGTCTTGAGGTGAAAAAATTGGCGTCACGAATAGAAATAGCAATAATCATAGGCTACCTTGTTTCACTTTCATCTGATTTCTGCTAGAAAACATCGAAAAAAACTTGACAGCTGCAACCTATTAGATGTAACTTTGTCTTTGTAAGTAAACATGGAAAACCAATTATAATTTTAAATAAGGTTCAACTAAAAGATTCTAACAAAATTTAATTTTTCATTTTTCGTTTACACCAAAAATTAAGAAAGCCATGAGAACATTCAAAAATAAATATAACAGCTTCATTAAAGTTTGCTTTCTTTTGTTTTGTCTATCACTAAACAGCGTATTATTCGCAGAAAATGATAGTATTTCAACAAAGGAAGAAAAGTGTAGATTAGAAGTCACAGAAAACGAGGCGCCAAAAACACTAGCAGAGAAGGTATCCTCTGATTTGTGTAGTCAAGTTTGGACCGAGTTTAAAAAAGGTGGACGTTCTGTCTTCGAATTCAACGAGTATGGAACAGTAAACGTAGTAGATGAAAATAACGAAGGTGGATTCAAGGTCACTTACTTTACTTGGGAATTGATGGAAGAGAATGGCAATGCTATTCTGTTCCTAACGAACCCGATGAATAATGAAGTGAAGAGCTTTGAAGTTGCCCAAGATTGTGACGGCATCTTTTTGACAGGTATGGATGGTGGTGTAGAGCGATTTTTGAGCACGGCTCCCATTCAGTAAGTACCGTTTAAAGAATCGAAGCCCAGTGCTTGTCTCATTTTGGTGTGAATCTCGGTGTTTTCGTAAACCCCATTGAATAGTTCGGCTTTCGGGCCGAACGCAAATACAGGAACCATAGTAGCGGTATGGACTTTTGTTGAGAATGCCAGCCGCAGTTTATTCATTTTAGATTTGGGCTGTATAGCCAAACCTCCAGTCTCATGGTCAGCGGTGACGATGACTAGGGTTTCTTTGTCCTGACTGGCAAATTGAAGGATTTCGCCAATTGTACGGTCAAAGTCCAAAAGTTCTGTGATAAGTTGGTTTTTATTATTGGAATGTCCTGCCCAGTCAATCTGCGAACCTTCCACTAGCATAAAAAATCCGTTTCCTTGAGCGTGTTTTTTTAGAAAAGTAGTCCCCAATTTACTAGCGTAAGGCAGATAATTTCTGCCTTGATTGGCAGGGAGCGGATCATCATAAGCGGTGATGAACATGAATTTTTGGTCAGTCATCAAAGAGGATTCATCCAATTCGTCGGAAAAATAATCTCGGACTTGATAGTTATTGGCTTTAAAAAGTGGATAGAGGTTTTTTCCGTCGATACGATTGGTCAGGAATTTTTTTCCGCCACCAACAATGAAATCGATGTCTTTACCGACCAATTCTTCTGCTATCTGCTCATACAAAGCTCGATACTTTTGATGTGCATAAAAGGCAGCAGGCGTAGCGTGTACTACAGAAGAAGAGACAACGAAACCCGTAGACAGTCCTCGTTCTTCGCACTCTTCAATGATACTTTTGACCGGTTGTACTTTCGCATCCATCCCTACTGCATTGAAATAGGTTTTTACACCAGATGCCATCGCAGTAGCTGCGGCTGCCGAATCTGTAATCAGGTTATCAGATGAATAGGTCTTTTGGAGACCAACAACAGGAAATTGCTCCAAATTGAGCTGATTGCCGTTGGAATACATCGCAGCGGAAATTTGCGCCAAGCCCATCCCATCCCCAATCATGAGGATGATATTTTTTGGCTTCTCCGCAAATCCATCTTTGCTCACTACTACGGTATCCGAGTGTTTCACCACGGTACATTCCAATAGCAAACAAACCAATAACAGAAAACCAGCTGGATATAATTGTCTCATGCAATAAACGTCAATATCTCAGCAACAAAGTTAACAATTTGTAAAGCAAAGTAGAATTATAAACGTTTTAGTAACAGTTGTCTTAACCAAATTATTTGAGAATGAAAAAGTTCGTCCTTCTAAGTATCTGGCTGTTTAGTGTACAGTCTATCTCCGCCAATAAAGTACAGAGCATCTTTGATGAATTGACATCCGAAGAGGTTATAGAAATTACTTTAAAGACGGATTTGGATCAACTCATCACGGATAAAAATAAAGACGAGTACCAAGAGGCTAGCTTCACCTATACGGGTAAGTATGGGGACATACAAGCCTTACCAGTGAAGGTCAAAGCTAGAGGAAAATATCGCCGAAGAGTCTGTGGTTTTCCTCCTATTAAGCTCAATTTTCCGAAAGGAAAACTGAAAACGCTTGGTCTCAGTGGGGAATTTGACAAGCTCAAACTCGTAACGCACTGTCTAGACGATGAGAAAGCCAGTGAGCAAAACATAGTCAAAGAATGGTTAGCCTACAAATTATATGAGCAGGTCAGCCCCTATCATCTAAGAACCCAATTAGTGAAAATCACTTATATAGATTCTAATCGACCTGGCGAAAAATCGGAAAGATATGGCATCTTGATTGAAGAGATTGACCAATTAGCAAAAAGAATGAATACGAAAGTGATAGGAGATGATGTGAACAATGTCGATTCTTTTTCAATCAACGCTGAGATACTATGCAAAGTAGCGGTTTTTCAATATATGATTGGAAATGTAGATTGGAATCCAAGCATCCCTAGAAATATAAAATTACTGGAATCTCCGAATGGGTATATTCCCGTGCCTTATGATTTTGATTTTGCCGCTTTAGTGAGTCCTTCTTATATAAGAATGAGTAGAGATTATGGTCAAAAGTCAATTAAAGACCGTGTTTATTTAGGGCACACAACGACCTATGCTTACATAGAAAAAACGAGCGATTTATTTGAAGAAAAAAGAAGTACAATCAAGCGTTTGCTCAGAAAAGCCCCTTTAATTCGTAGAAGCGAAACCAAAGAATTAATTAATTACGTCGAGCATTTTTACCAAGAACTACCTCGATTAAAAGAAATGGCACAACCAATTTTGGTCAAAGACGAGGCAGACGACCTTCATTTCCAAGGGGAAGGCAAATAAAAAACTAGTGCGTTTTGTATATTTAAATCCTAGAGAGAATATTCTCCCTAGGATTTTTTTTATTATAAAAAAAACAGCTATGAAACCGCTTCTCATTTTTCTTTCCTTTCTGATATCTAATGGGCTATTTGCCCAACATAAAGACATCCTCAAAGTCCAACAAGTACTCGACCAACAATCCGAAGCATGGAACAAAGGGGATATAGAAGGATTCATGGAAGGCTACTGGAAATCGGACGAACTACAGTTCATCGGTAGCTCTGGCATCACCTATGGCTGGCAACCCACCCTCGAACGTTATAAAAAAGGATACCCCGATAAAGCAACCATGGGACAACTCCGCTTCGAGGTCATCAAAGCCCAAAAACGCAGTCGTAAAGTCATCAGCCTCGTGGGCAAGTACTTCCTCAAAAGAGACCAAGACAAAGGGGACATGGAAGGGATTTTCCTACTCATTTTCCAAAAGATAAAAGGGAAATGGCTCATCGTAGCGGATCAAACTTGTGGATAGGTCTCTGGTTTTTGGTAAAAGCTATTTGATTTTCAATAATCGGTGCATCGTTTTCTTGTCCATTTCCTGAACTTGACCTAGTGCGAGTTTATCCAGTTCTAAATTTTCAATAGAAATACGAATCAAACGCAACACAGGAAAGCCAACCGCAGCACACATGCGACGGACTTGGCGGTTCTTGCCTTCTTTGAGCGTCAATTCTAAAAAAGAAGTTGGGATATTTTGCCTGAATCGAACAGGCGGGTCTCGCTCTTCTAATACTGGTGGATTTTCCAACATTTTCACCCCAACAGGTAGACAAGGATGTGCTTTTTTCTTGATTTTTATCGTTACACCCTTCTCCAAATCGGCTAAAGCTGCTTGGGTAGGTATCCCTTCTACTTGTACCAGATATTTTCGTTGGTGCTGAAATTTTGGATTGAGCAGTCTGTGATTCAGCTTGGTATCGCTAGTTAAGATCAAAAGCCCTTCCGAATCTTTGTCCAAACGCCCTACAGGATAAACCTCTTTCGGGAAATCATATAAATCGCCCAGCACCTTGTGATGCTCCGCTTCTCTAGTAAACTGGGATAAATAACCGTACGGTTTATGTATAATGAAATATCGCACTTGTCCTGTTTGAAAAAAAGAAAAAAAGAAAGTAGTAAATTAATTATAAAATCAACGGACATCCTATTTTTGCAAAAAATAATAAAATGTCCATCGAAAAGCACTGCGTTCAGGGTA
>JAHDBO010000180.1 GCA_020630355.1 Saprospiraceae bacterium | reverse complement strand
TTGTTATTTATTGGGCGTATCGGTTTTCGTTTTTATAGGAAATTAGTATTTAGATTTTGGTATCTAGATATTAGATTTCATTCTAAAATCTATTCATAACCCACATTATTTTAAAATTTCAATCTTTCAACTTTAACCTTCCAACTGCCATTGAAGTACTATATCATAGCTGGAGAAGCCTCGGGCGATTTGCACGGCTCCAATTTAATCAAGCAAATCCATCAACTCGACCGTCAAGCAGACATCAAAGCTTGGGGCGGTGAGCTAATGGAGACAGCAGGCAGCACACTGGTCAGGCATTACAAAGACTTGGCCTTTATGGGTTTTTATGAGGTGGTGATGAACCTGCGGACGATATTGGGGAATATTGATTTTTGCAAAAAAGACATTGAGGCTTTTCAGCCAGATGCCTTGGTCTTGATTGATTACCCTGGTTTCAACCTGCGCATTGCGAAGTGGGCGAAAGCCAAAGGTATCAAAGTTTTTTACTACATCTCGCCCCAGATCTGGGCTTGGAATAGTAAACGGGTGCATGGCATCAAAAAGTCGGTCGATAAGATGTTCGTCATCTTGCCTTTTGAAAAAGATTTTTATAAAAAATACGATTACGAGGCCGATTTTGTAGGGCATCCCCTACTCGACGTCGTTCTGCACCAAGCACCCCATCCAGATTTCAAATCCAAGCACCAACTCGGGGACAAACCCATCATTGCGCTGTTGCCTGGCAGTCGCAAACAAGAAATCACCAAGATGCTCGGCGGTATGCTCAAAATGTTGCCCCACTATCCCGATTACCAGTTTGTCATTGCGGGTGCGCCTTCGATGCCCTTGTCTTTTTATGAAAATATAATTGGCAACACTTCCGTAAAAATCATCCAGAACCAAACCTACGATTTGTTGCAATATGCCGAAGCGGCACTCGTCACTTCAGGGACTGCCACACTAGAAACCGCCTTGTTCAAAGTGCCGGAAGTGGTTTGCTACAAGGGCAATCCGATTTCCTACTGGATTGCGAAGCAGCTCGTCAATATAAAATACATTTCCTTGGTCAATTTGATTTTGGACGAGCCATTGGTGACTGAGCTGATACAAGGCGAGTTCAATGAAACGAGATTGAAAGAAGAACTCGATAAACTACTTTCTGAAAAAACGGTTGCTTATATTCGTGAAGGCTATGAACGCCTAGAAAACCAACTCGGCAATGCAGGTGCTTCGAGGCGAACCGCTGAATTGATTTACCAAACTATCACATGAAAAAGACCTCCACCACGATACATTACGGAATGGTTGCACTGCACGGTGTTGGTGGTTTTTTTGTATTGACTTTTTTTCTCAGCCTTTTCGTCTATATCTATCTACACCAGCTCGTACACCAGCAATTCAATACTGGAACCTATGGCTGGATACGGATGTTCGTACTGCCCTTGATAGGACTTTCTCTAGGTAGCCTGTTTTCTTATGTCATTATCTCTATTAAAAGATTGAGTTTGGAGCATACTTTTTTTGCGACAGGAATTGCTCTTGGCCTATACTACGGCGATTATTATTTTGGTTCTTTTTTGCATCGCAAATACACCAATGCACTCTATCAATTGTTAGAAAAGCCGAGTATGGAAGCGGTCTTGATAGGCTATATTGTTTTGACTTTATTGCTCGGTTTGGCCTGTTACTATTGCTCCTATAGAATAAAAACAAAGGGGGCTTTTGCTTTGCCCAAAAGCCAAACAGACCTCTTGGACGACGGTATGGATTGGCAATAAAAAGGGCTTGTATCACTAATGTAACACAAGCCCCTCTATAGATATAGAACCCTGAATTTATTTATTCAGAAATCACTTCAAAGTATACTTTAGCATCTACTTCTTTATGCAAGTTCACCTTTGCAGAGTAGTTGCCCAACTCTTTAATTTCTTCTTCGATTTCGATGAGCTTTCTATCGACATCCAAGTCCAATTGCTCTTTGATGGAATTGGCTATTTGGATACTTGTAACGCTACCGAAGATTTTGCCGCTGGTTCCTGCTTTCGCACCAATTTTGACCACAGAAGCACCCAATTTGGCAGCGATTGCTTTATGCTCATCTAATTTACGAGTAGCAACAGCCTCTTCCCTACGTTTCAATTCGTCCAACTTTCTCATGTTGGTATCGTTTGCAATGACTGCAATACCTTGTGGAATCAAGTAGTTTCTGCCGTAGCCGTCTTTTACTGTCACGACTTCGTGCTTTGCTCCTACTTTATCCATATCTTTTAATAAAATGATGTTCATTTTATTGATGTTTTAAAATTTGATAAAAAATAGTCGTTATTTCAATAAGTCAGCCACGTAAGGCATCATCCCTAGGTGACGTGCACGCTTGATAGCGGTAGCCACTCGACGTTGGTACTTCAAAGAGTTACCAGTAATTCTTCTAGGAAGAATTTTACCTTGTGGGTTTACAAACTGTAACAAGAAATCAGCATCCTTGTAATCAATATACTTGATACCGTACTTCTTAAAACGACAGTATTTTTTTCTTTTTGAGCCGATGTTAGGATTGCTCAAGAACTTAATATCATCTCTACTTGCCATGATATATATTTAATTTCTGATGTTCAACAATAAGGATTACTTTGAAGATTCTTTAGCCTCTTCTTCTTGTTTACGGTTTCCGATTTTACCGTCACGCTTGTCTTGGTTGTATTTCACACCATATTTATCCAAGGCTACAGTCAAGAAACGCATGATTCTCTCGTCCCGTCTGAAGGCAAGCTCCATATTGCTGATGAATTCACCACTTTCCAATTGAAACTCGATACAATAGTATATACCAGAGTTTCTTTTATTGATTGGATATGCAAGTTGGCGTAATCCCATCTCATCCACATGTACGATTTTACCAGCATTCTGGACCATATCGACATAAGTTTGAGCTGCCGCTTTGATTTCATCGCCCGACAGAACTGGATCTACGATGAAAGTTACTTCGTATTGACGCATTGTATTTTGAAGTATTTGTTAAGAAATTAATTTAGGGCTGCAAAGGTAATGATTTTTTATTGAATTTTTAATCAAAAATCTGATTTTAGCCGCATTAAAAGCGTGAAACGTGTTGAATGAAACGAATGAACCGATATACAGATGCAGTATATCGGTTCAGTTATTGCTCAATTAAGTAAAAATTCATTAGCCTGCCAATCGTTCGACTTTGTATTCGGGCAATCCCCAACTGAAATATTTTTCGTAACGACGCAAAGCACCTTTCTTCAATATCTTCCTTACTTCAGGGTCGAAGTATAGTATTTTTAACATATCAGAAAACTCTTCAACAGATTGTCCCAAGCCTTCATATTTCACAATCAGCCCACAAGTCGGGTCTATAAATTCTTGCAAACCTTCACACTCCATACAAAGCACGGGAATACCATAAGAAAGCACTTCTGGGATGACCATGCCCGCGCTTTCTTCAGATGGAAAAGATAACAAAGCGGTTTTATGCAATATCTCTAATTTTTCCTCATCTGTTGAATCGTTCAATACTCTTACTTGATTTTTTATATCATTTATCTCCAATAAATGATTGAGATAAGCTGTATTAGAATTAGAATCGTCAATATAATTCATAGTGATACTCCGTTGGTGTTTCGGAGTAACGGAGTGATAGAAATCTGCAAAACTTCTGATAGTGATTTCAATCCCTCTCTTATTCAAAAATTCCCCTAGAGTCAGGACTTCAAACATCGCCATGGTAAAGTTATTTTTCAAGGTTCAATAATAGGATTAAAGGGTGTTCATAGCAAACACCATTGTCAATACGGGTTCTACGTTTACTTTGGAGGGTAGAATAATGGGGGTATAGCCTAATGACTATATAAAGTAGTTTTGTCGAATTGTAGGATTGTGCTTACAGCGCTTGTGCGTTATGATTCAAATTTCAGAAGAAGTCCGCATTCTAAATACAACTGAAATCCAAATTGTGTGACAACTAAAAAACACCAAGTATATCGTTATGGCTTCATTTTATAACAAACATAATTTTATTATTACCGTAAAAACCGCTACTCTTTATCGTGATGAGTTCTAAAATCGAGCACTTTAGAGCTAAAACGCCTTGTTGCCGCTTCTGATTGAGCTTATATTAATCGTATTATTGCCGTGACAATTTATACAACAGAAATTCCAAAATGAGATTTTTGCCAAAATGGGAAACAAAACCTTGTATTATCAGTATAACACTAAGATTCACAAAGAGCGGTCATAACTAAATAGACTTAATTCTGAATGAAAAATTTTGTGCCAAGGGCATCCCTTTTGGGGAATTTTGTTCCAAAGGAATCCCATTGGAAATGACCCAGAACTCTTGGAGTTACTAGGTTTTAAAAACCTGCTTGATCAGGCAGGCTCACACACAAAATCTTTTAGAATAACCACTAATAAAACATTAGATTTTAGCAATTAGTCTTTAGATATTAGATTGAAAATCATCTTTTTATACCCTACTCTTTTTACCAAAATCGAACATAGAATAATGTGTATTAAAAAATAGAACAAAACTTAAATGAAACAAAACAAAAACTCAATGCGGGTTT
>JAHDBO010000179.1 GCA_020630355.1 Saprospiraceae bacterium | reverse complement strand
CTGCTGCTGCTTTTAAACTAAGAGGCTCAAATCGACTGAGTTGGGCGAATTTTCCGAAAATAGCCCTGCCCATCCTGGCGATTGCTACGGTCGCACTCATCATCGCCCGATTACCATTAATGGAGATATTTCCGAAAGAATGGTTAGAAGCTTTTCTAGAAGCGACTAAGGATATGCTTCGAATAGATTGGATAACGCTCTTGACGGTGGCGGTGGCAGCACCCATATTGGAGGAGGTCATTTTTAGAGGGGTTGTATTGGATGGTTTTTTAAAGCGTTATTCCCCTTGGACAGCCATTTTTTGGTCGAGCGTTTTGTTTGGACTGGCGCACATGAATCCCTTTCAATTTATCTCTGCTTTTTTGATAGGTGTATTTATGGGCTGGGTTTATTACAAAACCAAATCCTTGCTACTATGTATATTTATACATTTCATCAATAACTTCATCGCTTTCATTCCTGCCTTTTTCATAGAAGGGTTTGAAACCGAATCTTCTATGGATCCTGCCTCTTCTTTTGGCTCTAATTATAATTATTATTTGGCAGTTGGTATCAGTATTATAATAATAGGATTTTGTATTTACCTATTGAGGAATATCTTTGAAAAGGATGAAAATCAAGTGATTACTTAAAAATTATGGGCTTTTCAATTCATAACGATAGCTTGCAGTCTTTCAAAATTTCTAAAATTATTATTCTGAACAAAAAAGGATGGATAACTGAATATACCATTCAAGATTATATCCACAAAAGCCCTTATTTGTTTGAATGTCCTGTATGTTTGAAGTCTTCTATTGATATTGATTCAAAGGATTTGGTGTATCATGATAATTTGAAAATAAAGATAGAAGCTATAGAAAATACAGGTGGTACAGGTTTTCTATGTCAGTTGATTTCATGTCAAAATTGTAATACTTTTTACTTTGTAGGTATTGGGTATACGGAGCCAAACAACGGGCGAGATGTTTTGTTTATTCATAATATTTTGCAATTGGTAGAAATATGAGTGCTAAGCTCTTGTTTTAACGTATCAACATCAACTCCGAAGTCTTCCCTTCTAGGACATCGTTGTATTGAACATCTCCTAAGCGGAACTTAACAGGGAAACGGGTCTTTTTTTCTAACTGTACCTCTAGTTTACAAAATACGCCCAAATGCTCATAGCTATACGCTTTGGGACTACTAATATGATTGACGCTCAAAGGAGGTAGGTCAACTTTTTTCTCCAAAGTTCCGAGCAATAGGAGAGAAGTGTTGAGGATTTTGATAGCGCTTGGTGATTGCCTCAATTCATGTAAATTTTTGCCCTTTATGGTATATATTGATTGTCCTAGTAGAATACTAGAAGAACCAAGTAAGAGAAACAACAAAATCATTTGAAGAGCTGCCTTCATATTCTATTCTTTTTTATAAAAATAAGTAATTTGCGACAAGCAAACTATCCTCGCCATGACATCTGAGAAAAGAAAAGTAAATCCACTGACTTCGGAATTATTGACAAATATCAAGTTAAAAGCTCCAGCCCAGTATGCCGCAGGTGCTTATGGTGTCAAAGTAGCGCTAGAACATGCGATTGAAGAAATGGGGGCGGTTCGTGCTTTCCAGACTTTGGCAAAGCTCAACCAAAAAAACGGCATCGACTGTCCTGGTTGTGCTTGGCCCGACCCAGATGACAAGCGTTCCGTCCTAGGAGAATACTGCGAAAACGGAGCAAAAGCAATCGCAGAAGAAGCGACTTTAAAACGGGTGACACCCGATTTTTTTGCGCAATATTCCGTAGAAGAAATGTCCCAATGGTCGGATTATAAAATAGGGAAAAGCGGTCGCTTGACACATCCAATGGTACTGCGTGAAGGCAGCAGCCACTATGAAAAAATCGCTTGGATGGATGCTTTCAAAATGATAGCGGATGAGTTGAATGGACTAGATAGTCCCGATGAAGCGGTTTTTTATACTTCTGGGCGTTCGAGCAATGAGGCGGCATTTTTATATGGCGTTTTCATCCGTGCTTTTGGGACGAATAATATGCCAGACTGCTCCAATATGTGCCACGAATCAAGCGGTAAAGCACTCTCTTCTACGCTTGGCATCGGCAAAGGTTCGGTGACTTTGGATGATTTGCACGAAGCGGAAGTGGTGATGGTCATCGGGCAGAATCCTGGCACGAATCATCCTAGAATGCTTTCTGCCCTGCAAAAACTCAAGGAAAACGGTGGTAAGGTCATTACCATCAATCCACTAGAGGAGGCAGGTCTAAAACGCTTCAAAAACCCTCAAAAAATAGGGGATTTACTAGGAAGAGGGACGGCTATCACTGACCTGTTTTTACAAGTAAAAATCAACGAGGATATTGCCTTGCTGAAAGCAATTTTGAAAGGATTAAAAGCTAAGGAGGAAGCTGAAGGAGACGTTTTTGATTGGGATTTTATTGAGAATAAAACGAGTGGGGCAAAGGCTGTATTGGAAGATTTGGAGCAATACGACCTTCACGAATTACTAGAAAGAAGCGGTATATCCAAAGCCGAATTGGAGGAAGCAGTTGCCCTTTTGGCGCCAGCCAAAAAAATCATCATCTGTTGGGCAATGGGTTTGACCCAACACAAAAACGGGGTACAGAATATCCAAGAATGTGTCAATCTACTTTTATTGAAAGGAAGTATCGGAAAGCAAGGCGCAGGCACCTGTCCCGTCCGAGGGCACAGCAATGTGCAGGGCGACCGAACGGTCGGTATTGTACATGGCACTTCGGAGGCTTTGCACGCTGCTTTGAAAACAACTTTTGGCATTGATGCGCCTAGGAAAAAGGGACTAGATACCGTCGAATCCGTGATGGCAATGCACGAGGGCAAAGCGAAGGTCTTCTTCGGTTTGGGTGGAAATTTCGTTTCTGCTATCTCGGATACCAATTATACGGCAGCCGCATTCCAAGGCTGTAATCTAACCGTTCAAGTCAGCACGAAACTGAATCGTTCGCACTTGATTACGGGCAAGACGGCTTTGATTTTGCCAACTTTGGGTCGCTCCGAAAAAGACCTCAAAGACGGGAAAGCTCGTTTTGTCAGCGTCGAGAACAGCATGGGCAAAGTCCATTCCTCTCAAGGGAGCTTGCCGCCTGCTTCGGAGCATTTGATGAGCGAACCCGATATAATCGGGCAGATTGCTGCGGCCACACTGAAGGGGCGCACATCGGTCGATTGGATAGCCTTAGGACAGGATTATGCCCTGATACGTAATAAAATTGAAGCCGTTATTCAAGGCTTCAAAGGCTATAATCATCGAGTTAAAGATGCAGGTTTCTATCTCCCGAATAATGCTAGGGCAGGGGATTTCTCCAAACTGCCCGATGGCAAAGCACAGTTTACCGTTTGTAACTTGCCCGAGCACCATTTGAAAGCGGACGAATACCTTTTGATGACCATTCGCTCCCATGACCAGTTCAACACAACCATTTATGGCTTGCACGACCGCTACCGAGGGGTTTACAATGAGCGTCGAGTGCTGTTCATGCATCCAGAGGACATGCAAAAACAAGGATTAGAAAAGCTGGAACTCGTCAATATTATCAGCGAGTATGATGGTGTGCGACGCATTGCAGAAAAGTTCCACGTCGTACCATACAGCATTCCGAAGCAGAACTTAGCAACTTATTTCCCTGAAGCGAATGTCTTGATTCCTATCGACGCCTATGCAGATAAAAGCCAGACGCCAATCTCTAAATCGGTGAAAGTACGGGTAGAAAAAAGGGGTTGAGAGAGTCCTAAAAAGATTTTCATCATTTAGGGTAGTACAAATGCAATAATTTTGGTTTGGGATTCATTATGTGTATTATTTATCAAAACACACATTATGAAAAAGATGATTTTATTCTGTTTGATGGCACTATTCAGCTATCAATCGCTTTCTGCCCAGTTTGGTTTGGATGTTTCCACTGGAATCAATGTCCATTTTCATTCCTATGAAAACTTGAACATCGCTCACGAAACGGATAGGAGCAGTGGTTTCTATTTTGGTGTTCGACCTAAATATAGGTTCAATGAGAACTTGAACGTGGGATTAGCGGTGCAGTACAGTCCAAAGGGAGGTGCTTTTAATACACCAGTTTTAGAGGCTCAGACTATTTATAAAATCGAATACCTTGACTTCATACCCAGCATGGAATATCGTTTACTACCTTTCTTTTCAGTGGGTACAGGACTGAACGTTGGATTTAGATTGAATGAAAAATTTAAAACAGGTGTAAATGATTGGGACGATATAGAAGGTGCAGAAATCACTAAATCTATGGATGTGGGCTTGGTTGGGAATGTGAAATTCAATATTAAAAATGTTTTTCTAAGATTGAGTTACAATCATGGTTTGACCAATATCAATGATTTGGAATTTACAGATGTAAACGGGGAAGTCATGGAAGACGTAGAGCAATACAACCGCAACTTTCAAGTAGGGCTTGGATACACCTTCGATTTTCAGAAATAGACTTTTACACCACATCGGAATCATACGATTCTGATGTGGTTGTTTTTTATTTGAAGCTGTACAATATCGCCTTTTTTCAATGATTTGGCTTTCCGTTTTTCGCAAGGGATTTCTAGGAGATTTTGATTTGAAAAT
>JAHDBO010000178.1 GCA_020630355.1 Saprospiraceae bacterium | reverse complement strand
TTCATTCTTTGAAAAACTATGATACCGAAAAAGGAGCTTTTAAATCTTGGATTGCCCGCATTGCGATTAATCAATGTATCAATTTTCTTAAAAGAAATAATAAGATTGATTTTCAATATGGTTTAGAAGCGGTAGATGAATTGGGTGACGACGTTTTTGCATATTTGGATGAGTACACAAAAGAAGATATTGAAAACATATTAGACAAAATGCCGACTGGATACAGGACCGTTTTCTTGTTGAATGTAATAGATGGCTACTCTCATAAAGAAATTGCGGAGCAGCTAGGTGCATCGGTGGCTACGTCCAGAACACAATTGATGCGTGCGAAAAAATGGATTAAAGCACATATTAAATTCCTAACTAATACACTTGGTGAATATGAAGCACTTTGACAAAATGAGGGAAAAGCTTAGAGGCGATAGTGCACTGCCAGAGGGACTCGACTGGGAGCGTATGGAAGCAGGTATCATTGAAAAACAAGCTCAATTCGATGAGGATAAAACTGGATTTTGGCAGCGTTTTTCCATTTCTATCCTGGTTTTGATAATTGGGATTGGCGGGGTTTTATATTGTTGGCAAGATGAATATCAAATATTCTCAAAAAAAACATTGTTGGAAGAGGTGGAAATAAGCCCCGATGGAAAGCTAGGAAACCAACTCAATGAAAAAGAGGGCTTGGCGTTAGTACAGGATTCTGACCTTGTTGTTGACAAAGCATCTGATTTAGAAATAGCAAACACTTCTACAATTGAAAAAGCTCCTGTAAGTAAACAGAAAAGCAATGCAGCTAAGACCATTTTAAATAAGAATGAAACCATAAACGTAAAAATTGAGAGAAATCACAAAAAAGGAGAGACAAGCGAAAAGGCGATTGAAGGGATGACAAAAGGGACTAAAGTGTCTATTTTTAATACGGAGTACGGAAGTCTAAATGAAAACAATCTTCTTGAGGAAAGCTCCAGGGAAATTGTCCCAAGCTCTGCATTGGAAAATAACAAACCTAAAAGTGAAATACTAGATTTCACTTCAATCAAAGACTTGCCCGTTGTAGGATTATCAGAAATTACTGCCAAAAAAACAATTGATCTACCAAGAATCGAGGTAGGAAAGGAAGGGAAACCCGTAAAACAAGATTTTCTGGTAGCTGCTTTTGTTGGTTCAAATTATTGGGCTTCTTCTCATTTCAATACAACCGAGGACGAGGTAAGCAATACCGCCATTCTAGGATATACACTGGGTTTGCAAGGGACTTATGTAATGCCTAATTCTTTTTACATAACCACTGGGGTACAATATGAGAAGTTACGAAGCCGATTGAATGCTACATTGATAAGTGACTCTTTGGTTTTGACGAACGCTCTGATAGCAATAGAGCATGACGTTTTTTCTGGAAATTTTACGGAAATCTACGGGGACACCTTGGTCAATCAAACCACAACGAGAACGGTTCAACATTTCAATGCATATAGCCAATTTTCTATTCCATTGATGGTGGGGTATCGATTCAAGCATCGAAGATGGGATTACTACGGAGGTTTAGGCACTGCTGTACACATAGCCAGAAAGGCAGCAGGACGGAGCATAATGAACGAGCAGGTCATTGATTACAATAGGGTAGAAAATAAAATAGGTTTCAGCTTGCAAGGGGAGTTGGGGATGCGCTATTTTATCAAGGATAATTTATTTTTAGGTGCTTCTCTCAACTACGCTCATCATCTCAAATCTTGGGAAATAGAAGGTGAAAGTGACTTGACTCCAAGGACATTCAATATAAATCTTTCCCTTGGGTATACATTCTAATGAACGAAGTGAAATCAAAGGGAGATAGCTCATCGCTTTGACGATTTCACTTACTAATAGTTCAAAATAATAAAATGGTTGGTAATTTGTTTTCATTGATACGCAACTTGCATTTGTTAGGAGCGCAGTCGTATCGTTTCAATCTGTCATATAGATAGATTGAATGTATTAGTGCTCAGCTGTTGAAAGTTGAGCACTTTTGTATTTCAGACTTCCGTCAAATGGATTATTTTTGTGTAAACAAACTAAATTATAATGAAAATTAAAGGAATTATTGCGCTGGTATTGCTTGTTGTTCTGGCAGCTTGCCAGACTCCAAAAGGACCAGAGGGGAGTTTATTGGATGGGGCCGCTTTTCAAGCGAAAATGGATGCTTTGGACAATGAAATTTTGTTAGATGTCCGTACGCCTGGCGAAATTGCTCAAGGGAAGATTGCTGATGCGGTAGAACTGGATTTTTATGCGAGCAACTTTGACGCGGAACTGGATAAAATGGACAAAAACCGCCCAGTGATGGTCTATTGCAAAAGCGGAGGACGAAGTGGGAAAACTGCTGCAAGGTTGAGGGATAAGGGATTTACAGAAGTTTATGATTTGAAAGGGGGCTATTCCGCTTGGGGGAAATAGCTTTGAAAAGGTTTATTTTATTTTGTCGCTCAATCGTATTGCTTAACATATAGCCTCCTCTTTCGTCCCTGCTTGTGCGGGCAGGTTCATTCCTCTTCCTCACAAAGGGGCTAGTAGAGGGTTTAATCTTTTTAAGTGCGACAGAATAAATGCACCTATTTGAAAGTATGATTTTTTGTTTAATAATTGTACTAAAAAATATTCATTAGCGTAAACAAAAAGAACCGATTACCGTTACTAAAACATTACTAATAAAGTGTGTTTTGAAAAAAGTAATAGTAATCGGTTCTGGTTTTGCGGGCATAGCTTCTGCAACGTGTCTAGCAGATAAAGGGTATGACGTCACTATCATCGAAAAAAATGAAGTGCCAGGCGGTCGTGCCCGAAAATTTGAGGCCGAAGGTTTTACCTTCGATATGGGACCAAGTTGGTATTGGATGCCCGACGTATTTGAGTCCTATTTCAGTCTTTTTGGAAAAAAAGTGTCCGATTATTACGAGTTGGTTCGGCTCGATCCTTCCTACACCATCTTCTTTGGTAAAAATGATAAACTGGATATTCCTGCCTCTTTGGAGGAACTGCATCAGATGTTTGAAGAAATCGAGCCAGGAAGCAGTGCTAATCTCAAAAAATTCCTAGAAGAAGCGGCCTACAAATACGAGGTGGGTATCAATGAATTTGTTTTCAAGCCAAGTCGCTCCATTTTTGAATTTGCCGATTGGCGGGTAATTAAAAGCCTCTTCCGTTTGCAAATGTTTCAATCCATGTCTTCGCATGTAAGGAAGCTTTTCAAAAATGAAAAACTCATCCAACTCCTTGAATTTCCTGTCCTCTTCCTAGGAGCGACCCCGCAGAAAACCCCTGCGATGTACAGTTTGATGAATCATGCTGACCTCGTACTCGGAACATGGTACCCGAAAGGAGGGATGCATAAAATCGTAGAGGGCATGCTTGCGCTAGCCTACGAAAAAGGCGTTAAAATCCAACTGGGCGAAGAAGTCAAACAAATCATCGTTCCCAATGGGCATGCCACGGAAGTGGTGACCGAAAAAGGGACTTACAAAGCAGATATTATCGTCGGTGGGGCAGATTACAACCACGTAGAGCAGCAACTTTTGCCAGACAGAAGTAAAAAATACAAGCCCAAATACTGGGATAAACGCACGATGGCGCCGTCTTCACTATTGTTTTATTTAGGTGTTGATAAGAAATTGAAGAACCTACATCATCACAACTTGTTTTTTGATGAAGATTTCGGACAACACGCTATTGAAATCTACGAAGACCCGCAATGGCCGTCCAAACCCTTGTTCTATGTCTGTTGCCCTTCGGTCACTGACCCAAGCGTCGCACCCGAAGGAAAAGAGAATGTATTTGTCTTGATTCCACTAGCACCAGACTTGGAAGATACCGAGGAGCTGCGGGAAAAATATTATCACTTGGTGATGGACAGGCTAGAGGATTTGACGGAGCAGAACGTTCGTGACCATGTGATTTACAAACGCTCCTACGCCCACAAAGATTTCAAGAAGGATTATCACGCCTTCAAAGGCAATGCTTATGGGTTGGCCAATACATTGATGCAAACTGCGTTTTTGAAACCAAGTCTGAAAAGTAATAAAGTATCCAACCTTTATTACACAGGACAACTGACCACTCCTGGTCCTGGTGTGCCGCCTTCTCTAATATCGGGGCAGGTAGTCGCCAATGAAATTTATAAAGAAATCAAACCATAAAACTCGAAGCCTATGATGCCCTTATATGACTCGACATGCATGGAATGCAGCAAATTGATTACCAATCGATATAGTACCTCCTTTTCGATGGGAATCAAAGCATTTGACAAGCAATTTCGTGCGCCTATTTATGCGATATATGGTTTCGTCCGTTTTGCAGATGAGATTGTGGACACTTTCCATGATTATAATAAGGGAGAGTTGCTAGAGCGATTCAAGCAGGATACCTATACAGCGATAAAGGAGGGCATTAGTCTCAACCCCGTATTGCAGGCCTTTCAGCAAGTGGTACATGAATATAGCATTGAGCGAGAACTGATTGATGCCTTTTTGTACAGTATGGAAATGGATTTATACCATAATAAGTATGAAGATGCCTTGTATGAGAAATATATCTATGGCTCGGCTGAGGTAGTTGGCTTGATGTGCTTGCGTGTCTTTTGTAAAGGCGACAATGAAAAATATGAGT
>JAHDBO010000177.1 GCA_020630355.1 Saprospiraceae bacterium | reverse complement strand
ACTTTTCCATTTCATGAAAAACGAAAATTCTTTTGCTTCAATCGTCCACCCCGACTCTTTTGAAGCGCACCAACATTGGTATCCTAAAGCATTCAATGCGACGATACACCCAATGATTAGTTTTTTTCTGAATCTACATCAAGACCGTATCGTTACTCGGTATTGTCACATGCATCCTACTGTCAATGCTGAAAAACTCAGAGAGATTCTCGACTATAAACCACGCTATTTTCGATGGGCAGGAGCCGATTTGCTCAACGTGACCTCTGCAGGAGGGAAACGGCAGATGGTCGTCATTGAGAACAATTCCTGTCCTTCGGGACAGAAGTCGATGCCTTTGATTGACGATAACCTAGAACAAGGCGGATACCGTCTGTTGATAGACCAAACGTTCAAACCTTTCCTGAAGAATATGCGCCATAAAATCAAAGGAGCTTTGGCTGTAGTTTATGATAAAAATCCAATGGAAGCCTCTGGTTATGCCGAGGCTATGGCGGATGCTTTCCAAGAGCCCGTTTATTATGTCCCCTATTATGATGGAGAGAATAGCCCTGCAGTTCGATTTACGGATGGTGTCATGGAAGTCCGTACGGAAAATGGGGATTTTGTCCCGATTCGTGCGGCTTTCCGATACTTGACCCAGAAGCCTTGGAATCGACTGCCGATGCACAGCAAAACGAGGATTCTCAATCCTGTGATTGCCTGTCTGGCTGGAGGGCGCAATAAAATGGTAGCAGCAAAAGCCTATGATATTTTCAATGCGGAACTAGCCAATTCTGGTCTGAAAATCAATACTCCCGAAACGGTCTGGGATGTCCGCAAAAACGAAATACCGCTCTGGGTACGCAAAATGGGCGGGCATGCGGTCATCAAAGTGCCTTACAGTAATGCAGGTCAGGGCGTTTATACGATAGTGACACCAGAAGAACTGGAAGCTTTTATGGCTTTGGAGTTTGAATATGATTTGTTCATTGTCCAAAGTTTGATAGGTAATTACAACTGGAGTAGTACAACAAGTGCAGGTAAGCTCTATCATGTGGGGACGATTCCAAGTCCTAAAAACCATACCTATGTCGCTGATATACGCATGATGGTTTGCACTACCGATAAAGGACTGCGACCAATATGTACCTATGCTCGACGCGCTGAAAAACCGCTTGTAGACGAAATTCCAAGTAGTCTAGATAGCTGGAAAATGTTAGGAACGAACCTTTCTTTTAAAAATGAGAATGGCTCTTGGGGGAGTGATACCAGTCGTCTGGTATTGATGGATAGAAGGGATTTCAATAAACTGGGTATCGGTCTCGACGACTTGATAGAAGCTTATATCCAGACGGTGCTTTCTATGGTGGCCATCGATAAAATGGCTCAAACCTTGGTCAATAAACAAGGTCGCTTTCGGATGCGCTTATTCAAAAGCTTGAACAATGACGCCAATTTGATTGATGAAATAAAACTGGACTGATGAAACGATACAAACTACTGATTTTGACCGACCACAGTGGGCATAACGAACAGAATTCCCTATATGCCTTGGCTCGTACGATGCAAGCCCATCCTAGGGCACTGGGGGTAGATGTAGCCACTAGGGGCGAGGGGCTTAACCGATTGTTTTTTGAAGGGGTTTGGACGAATGAAATTTATGCGACTCCTGTCCATGATGATTTTTATTTTAGTGAAAATGGGGATTGTTTTAAACAAGGTTTAAGGAAAGTTGCTCTACGGGAATACGATGCGATTTGGTTGCGACTGCCTCCTCCAATTGAATCTTCTTTTTTGTTTTTTTTGAAAAGAGTTTTTGATGGGAAAATGATTTTTAATAATCCTGTCGGGATATATAAAACAGGGACAAAAGCTTTCCTAATGGGTTTCCCAAAGCTTTGCCCACCCATGGTATTATGTGAGAATATTCAAGATATTAACTATCTGCGAGAGAAGTATCCTATTGTATTGAAACCGTTGAGGGGTTATGGCGGAAAAGGTATTATTCGCATTGATGGAGATAGAGTTTGGATAGGAGCTACAGAGCTTTGCTACAGTGACTTTATAGAAAGTATTAGAGGAGAAAAAATAGAATTTTTGTGTGTTAAATACTTAGAGCACGTAGGAGAAGGGGATAAGCGAATCGTTGTTGTTGATGGTAAAATAATAGGCGCTTCTTTGCGTAAACCAGCAGAGGGGAGTTGGCTCTGCAATGCGGCAATGGGGGGCAGTTCCCATTCCACAAAAGTGGATAAAGCAGAAATTAAAATCATTAAAAAGATTAATCCAACTTTATCAAAGATGGGCATTGTCATGTACGGGGTCGATACTTTGATGGGAGATAAAGGTAAACGGGTTTTGTCCGAAATCAATACGACGAGTATTGGAGGTGTCATGCAAATTGATGAACAACGTGGTGGTAAGATATTACCCAAAATAGCCCACCGATTGTGGAAAAATATTCACAAACAAATCAAGAATAGAAAAGATGTTATTGAACAAGGATAGAGATGCGAAAATTATCACACAATTAAATATCAAGGATGCTCCAAGCGGTCAAATCAGCCGTTATTGGTTGCATGTAGTTACAGATGGGATGGGCGTGCCGATTCATATTCCCATCATTATCGCTAAGGGGAAGAAACCAGGGAAAACACTCGGCTTGACGGCTGCCGTACACGGCAACGAACTCAACGGAATCCCTGTGATTCAGCGGCTTTTTAATGAAATTGATATAGAAGAGTTAGAGGGCAATATTGTTGGTGTGCCTGTTGTGAATGTCCCTTCTCTTTTGCGAAAGCGTCGTCGGTTTATAGATGGGACGGACTTAAATCACATCATGCCAGGTAAGCCAAATGGCAATGTGAGCCAAGTCTATGCATGGCGGATTGTCAACCGAATTGTAAAGCATTTCGATTTTTTAGTGGATTTGCATACGGCATCCAATGGGCGTATTAATTCTTATTACATCCGTGCTGATATGGCGGATGAGATGGTTCGGAAAATGGCACAATTACAAAACGCCCAAATCATCGTCCACAATCCACCAAGCGACGGAACGCTCCGAGGAACGGCTGATGAAATGGGAATCCCGGCGATTACCCTAGAAGTAGGAAATCCCAATACTTTTCAAAAGGGTTTGATACGGGATGGCTTGACTGGCATCCACAATTTATTAGGTTATCTGGGGATGACAAATAGTGATGTTGAGGAGATTTCAGATGAAACGGTTCTCTGCCAAAAATCTTACTGGATTTATACAGATAAGGGGGGGATTTTGAATGTACATCCTCATGTGACGGACATTGTAGAGAAAGGTGCGATTGTTGCGACGCTTAGGAATGTGTTCGGAGATGTTGTCATGGAGTACAAATCACCTGAAAGAGGCGTGGTCATCGGCAAAAGTGTCAACCCAATTTGCCAAACAGGAGGAAGAATTTTGCATTTGGGGATATTGAGGTGATTTTTGGCACGAGGTTTGTAATGTATTAAGTGCATAGTAGTTTAAAATGGTTAAAAATGGTTGAAGCCGACTTTCTAAGTCGGCTTTTTTTATTTCAGCACTTTTGAAAACCATATTTTTATAATAAATCCCTTTAAAAAAGGATGTATAGGTATATAATTTAGTTTTTGTACGTTAGTAAACTAAAGAGAAACATTAGTACTTCTATATTTGTGCTTCTTAGTTGAAATCTAGAACGACAAAACAACTTCCCAATGAGATTTATCTGCTTGTTCATCGGTTTATTTTCTTTATTATTCTGGTCTTCCTGTTCGGATGATGATATCAATACAAGCGGTGATGTCATGCTAGAGTTTTCTGTGGATACCCTTCGTTTCGATACGGTTTTTACAACCGTTGGCTCGGCGACTAGATTTATAAAAGTGTATAACCGTAATGACCAACCTATTCAAATCAGTTCTATCAAACTAGCGGAAAGGGCTGGGGGGAATTTCTTTCGCCTGAATGTAGATGGACTGACCGCTAACGAGGCAACGGACGTCAATATAGCCGCCGATGATAGTTTGTACATCTTTGCCGAAGTAACCATTAATCCTGATGAGGATGAATCCATTAGTCCTTTTGTAATTGAAGAACAAATCGTCTTTGTAACCAACGGCAATACGCAAGAGGTTCAGCTCGAAGCCTGGGGACAGAACGCCAACTACATCCCCAACCGGCAAGGTGGAGGCGGAGCAGTCATATTATCTTGTGACTTTATGACGGAAACCTGGGATGACCCACGACCCTATGTGATATATGGCGTCGTTGTGGTGGATGAGTGTGAACTGGTGCTTCCTGCTGGGACTCGTGTTTATGTACACGGTGGTTTGACCCGTATTTTTGATGGAGAAACCCTAACTAATGACGGTTTAATCGTGGTAGAGAAAGAGGGTTCTTTGCGTACGGAAGGGACAAAGGACAATCCTGTTATTTTTCAAGGAGATAGACTAGAGGAAGAGTTTCAAGATGTACAAGGACAATGGATGGGCATCTTGTTTTTGTCTGGAAGTACGGGAAATGAGTTCCGTTATACAGATATTAAAAATTCTATTATTTCTGTTCGAGCGGATTCTGCTGCGCAGGTTTCTTTATACAATTCTCGTCTGTTCAATAGTGCAGGCGTTGGGTTGACTGGTATCAACGCAGATATTTATGCGGAAAACTGCTTGTTGTACAATAATT
>JAHDBO010000176.1 GCA_020630355.1 Saprospiraceae bacterium | reverse complement strand
ATGAACTTAGGCAATTGTGCTTCGCAGGAAGGACGTTTTGAAGCGGCGACTGCCTTGTATCAACAAGCCTTGGAAGTGCAACGGGAAAATCTGGGGGCAGCCCATCCTAAACTAGCGGATACCTACGATAATCTGGGGCATTGCTTTTTGGAGATTGGTGATATTGGGGAGGCATTGGATTATTATGAGCAATCAGCGGCAATCCGTGCTGCGGCTTTTGAGGCGGGGCATCCTTATCTGTCTTATAATTATGAAAACTTGGGGCTGTGCTATCAAGCACAAGGCGATTATGAGAAAGCGATTGATTTTCACTTGAAGTCGTTGGATATTCGCTTGAAGACTTTTGGGGATAAGAATGAATTGGTAGCGGGCAATTATAACAATTTAGGCAATAATTACTTCGAGCAGGAAGATTTTGAAAATGCCTTGCTTTTTTACCGAAAAACAATTCCTGTCTTTACAAAAAAACAAGGATTGGACTACCTCAACGCCTTAGCAAATACGGCTCGGGCGGAAGCTAAAATGGGGGATCACCGTAGTGCAATTGCTCGCTATCAACGGGCTTTAAAAATAGATGTCTACGAAGAGCATCCCGCTAGGGCAGGGGTGCTGAAGGATTGGGCGCTATCGCTAATGGAGCTAGGTGATTTTGAAGGGGCAATGGATAAAATGGCTCAAGCAGAGCGACTTTTATCGGATGATGCAGGGGAAGAATTGCGCTTTGAAGCGGTGCAAGCGCCCAATGTATTATTGACTGTTTTGATGGCAAAGGGGGGAATCTTAGAACGACAATTTGATTGTAGTGGTGATACTTCTTATTTGAAGAAATCGGTAGATGTACATGAGTCCGCATTAGAATTATTAGATTTATGTTTTTTACTTTATCAAAATTTTCTTTCAAAGAAAATTACAAATGAGTACAATTTTAAGATACACGAAATACTACTTCGGCACCACTCCAACAATCCCAGAAAAGCCTTTGCTATCTCCGAAAAGAGCAAAAACCTATTGTTACTTGATGCTGCTCGCAGGAGCAATATCCAAAAGATGGCAGGAATTGACGACAGCCTATTTCTCGAAGAAAAAAACCTCCAAAAACAGCTTGCTCAATTAGAAAAAAAACGACTAGACAACCAGCAACGCTCAGAACAAGAGCGGCAACAGTTGGTGGATTCCACCTTTCTAACCAAGCAAAAACTTAGACGGACCATATCCAAAATAGAAACCCAAAACCCAAAACTATACCAAGCCAAATATGCTGGTAACACAACTACCATCCCAAACATTCAAAAAACATTGGAAGCCAATCAAGCGGTCGTAGAATACTTTGCGGGCGACTCCTCTATTTATGTTTTTATCATCAAAAAAGACACACTTCACCTCCACCGTATTCAAGAAAAAATCCAGCTAAAAACCCTTGTCCAACAACTAGAAGACGGCATCAAATACTATCATGATTCGGGTACACCCACACCTGACCTCTACATGGAAACCATCAACGAATACAGTTATATCGCCCACGAAATATACCGCTTGTTTTTCCAGCCCATAGAGCAATACGGACTCCCCGATGAGCTTATCATTGTGCCTGATGGCGGACTTGGTTTTGTTCCTTTTGCCGCCCTGCTCAAAACCCAACCAGAGGAACCACACCGCTTCAAAACCCACGATTATCTCCTAAAATACCACAGCTTCAGCTATGCTTATTCTGCCAGTCTTTGGTTAGAAATGAAAAACAACTACTCACAAGCTAGCAAAAAACTGCTTGCATTTGCGCCTGATTTCAACGAAGGCGAATACGCCCCGCTACGTCATAATAAAACAGAAATTGAAGCCATTCAAAAAATATGGGGAGGGGATTGCTTGACAGGAAAAAATGCCTCTGCTCATCAATTCGATAGCCTTGCGCCTCATTATGAAATACTTCATTTTGCCACACATGGCGAAGCCAATACTAAGGACGGAGACTTTAGTTTCATGGTATTGGGCGGAGACAGTACCAAGCACGAAAAACGCTATGCACGGGATTTGTATGCGATGCAACTAAACAGTAAGATGACCGTGCTGAGCGCATGCGAAACGGGCAATGGAAAGTATTGGAGAGGGGAGGGGATTATCAGTTTAGCACGAGGGTTTGCCTACGCTGGAAGTGCCAGCGTCCTCACGACGCTTTGGTCTGCCAATGATGCAAAAACGGCTCAAATCATGCCTGCTTTTTATAAAAACCTCAAAAAAGGACAGCCTAAAAATCAGGCACTCCAACAAGCTCAATTAGAATATCTCAACAAGCAAGCACACGACGAGACACACCCCTATTTTTGGAGTTCCTTTATTTTGATTGGAGATGAAGCCCCAATTGAAAAGCCGATTCCATTCTCAACTTACCTCCTCTTAGCAATCACATTCGTAACCTTTGTATGGTTGATTATCAAAAAAACAGGCCAGTCATAATGTTTTGCCAACTGCACTTAATTACAGCCGTATGCCTATCCTGAAAAACAAATCATACTTATTTTGTTTGCAAAACTAATTATGAACACTTAATTTAGCACTGTTTTAAAACAATACCAAGACACAAGTCGAATTAATTTTTCGTTTCATAGTTTGGGTCTCTGTTGAAAGCGCTTGCTGATGCAGAGGCCTTTTTTTATTTGCACGTCAGTGTTGGGAAACCCAAATAATAAAACTACGCCGCCATCGGCAAGATGATTTGGAAAGTCGTACCAACACCTGGCGTACTAGACACCAACACCTCCCCTTGATTGATACGTGCCAGCTCTTTGACCAAGTGCAAACCAAGCCCCGTCCCTTTCGTTCCAGTCGTCCCTTGCGTACTTTTATTGCGTTTGAGTTGAAAAAGATGGTCCAATTGGTTTTGATTCATCCCTACCCCCGTATCACTTATGAGTATCGATAAACGTCCATTTTTTTCTTCTGTCGCAAAGCGAATCAAACCACCTTCGGGCGTGTATTTTATCGCATTGTCCAAGATATTCCGCACCATGGTCGTTAAGCCATTCAAATCCGCAAAAACGGTAGTCGCTGGGTCAATTTGATTACTGATATTAATTTGTTTTTCAATCCTTGGAGGGTTCAGCATTGCCACTACCTCTTCAATCGTCTCATTGACATTAACGGGAGCGGGATTGTAAGGGACAACATCCTTTTGAGCTAGTGCCCAATTGAGCAAATTATCAGTCAAACTATTCAAAGCATAAGCATTTTGCTCGATGTTTTGACCCAATTCCTGAAGGCGTTCGTAATCTTGCTTTCGAATCAGGTAATTCACCTTTTTGGCAATGCCCCTAAAGGCAATCGCTGGCTTACGTAGATCGTGTCCCAAGACCGCAAAAATCCTATCTTTCACATAATTAAGCTCAGTGAGTTGCTCGTTTTGTGCTGCCAATTGTTCTTGAGTTTCTTTCTTTTCGGTTATATCATTCAAAATAAAAGTATAACCCTGTACTTCTCTATTTTTTAGATATTGGGCGGCTTTCGCCAAAAAAACACGCTCTTGCCCTCTCAATATCATCTTTACTTCCATCTCTTCATCTTCTCCCTGTGCTAGTGCTTTTAAGATACGCTCCACATCATCTGCTAGCAAATTACTTTTGCCTGCTATCACATCAACCAGTTGTTTATCTCTATCCAACAGAGCCAAAGCATCTACAGCAGCTTCATTACTTTGGTTAATTTTGAACTCCGAATCGGTAAAAATGACCAAATCGGAAATAGAATCAAAACTATCTTGTACGATAGCCCCTCCATCAGAGGTAAACATCCGATAACCTGTAAAAAACCAATTCGCTATTAGAATATTGATGGTATAAATAAAAGAAATATTGGGTTTGACATAAGCCACTTCGTTGCTTGCTGTCAACACCTGAATATAGGCTAACACAGGAAAAAGGATAAAGACAAAAACCAAGAATAATTTGCGCCAAGCATCCTTTCTATTTCTAATAAAATCCAATAAAAAAAGACCTGCTGTAACCAGTGCAAAAAAGAAATTACCAGCAAAATAAAACTGCGTCCAACCACTAGTGGTTATGGTCGTATATTGCCAATAACCATCAATTTTTTCAGGGTGCATCTGAAAAATCACCCGATTCCAAATCGGTAAAAAGATTAAAACATTGTATACGACAATAGCAATGATATAGGCAAGATTTGCTTTGCTTTCGTAGCGTTTCCCTTTGAAAGGCCGGATATACAACCAAGCAGAAATCCAGACCAAAGCAGAGCCAAAAAATATATAACTGTGCACCCTCACGATAGGAAAGACCTGCTCGTAATGCTCTAAGCTCGGTATATAATATTCTGTACAAACCCGCCCTGCTATCATCAGAAAGACGATGGCATTCATTATCAATATCTTGGTGCGATTGTAGGAAAACAATAGGTAAACTGCCGCACTGATGTTGATAGTGAAGAGTAGGATAAAATAGAGAAAATTGTCTGGTGGAAACATGACCAGATAGAGCTAGATAGTGTAGTAATGGAAAAGAGTAGCCTAAGAGTACACCAAAGATACAGATTTAATTAGACTTTAGATATTAGTCTTGTTCAAAAACAAAATAAGACAATACCTATCCAACAAGGTTGATTATCAAGCATCAAATCTGTATTTTTGAAAAAAATATTGTTATGAAATTCTTTTATGCCGTAT
>JAHDBO010000175.1 GCA_020630355.1 Saprospiraceae bacterium | reverse complement strand
AGCTACCCAAACAGAAAGGGCTTAAAAATTTAGTTTTTTCGGCAGTAGGTTATGAGACCAAGACCGTTTCTACTGAAAATCTGGCTTCTGTAATATATCTGCAGAAACAAGTAACGGAGCTAGGCGAAATCGAGATAATTGGTTCGAAGGGCTCTAGAAAGAAAGTGCTAGGAAGGTATAGCAGAAGAAATGTTACCTACGGTTATTCTTGTGGTAAAACTCCGCTCATGATTGCTAGATTGTTTCCTTTTGAAAAGAAATATAAAAAAACACCCTTCTTGAGTAAGATTAATCTGCTTACCCACAGCATTGTAAATCGTTCTAAGTTTATAGTACGATTTTATCGGAAGAATAAGGACGGAGGAATTGGTGAATTTTTATATGACGAACCTGTCTATGGTATTGCAGAGAAAAAGAAAAGGTTGACAACCGTAGACTTAAAAGAGTATAATATACAATTCCCAAAAGAGGGGCTGTATATCGTGTTGGAATGGTTGATTATAGAAGGGAATAAGTATGAACAGGAGTATAAGAGAAATGGAGTGGTCAGAGTAGCGGAAGGATATACGCCGATATTCTCACTAGTTAGAAGTAATAGTTCCAATACTAGAATATATACAGAAGGAAAATGGCAACCTGCCCTTCTTAATAATGATATTAATCCATCCGAAAAGAAGTATAGAAAAGGGAGATTTAGCCAACTAGCAATGGAGTTAACACTCTCCAACTAAAAAAGCCTCCCCCATTTCTAGGAGAGGCTTCTCTGAGAGGATTGCAAAACGATAATTATCTGCTTGCAATATCATCGGCATTTCCATCTGGGTCACCAGAAACCGTACCGCTAGTATTCAAGTTGCCAAGCAATAAAATACCTGCAACGTGTGGGCTGGCCATAGATGTACCACTGATAGAGTTGTAACCACCACCTTTCCAAGTAGAGTTAATCGCTACACCAGGAGCACAAATATCAACTGGAGGATTACCATAGTTAGAGAAAGAAGCAAAGTTATCGTTTATGTCAGATGCAGATACCGTGTAGATATTCGCACCATTAGCTCTAGCTGGAGAGCTGTTATTTGCATCAGTTGACTCATTACCAGCAGCTAGGGCAAACTTAACACCTGTTTGAGCAGCAGTTTGAACAGCAGCGTCTAGGGCAGGGGAAGGAGGTCCGCCCAAACTCATATTCGCTACATCACCACTGGAGCCATAAGCTGCTACGTGGTCTACACCGTCGATTACACCAGAGTAAGAGCCACTTCCTCTTGAATCCAATACTTTAACAGGCACAACCATCGCACCAGCAGCAACACCGATTACGCCTACATTGTTGTTTAATGCGGCAATCGTACCAGCCACATGCGTACCATGACCGTTACCATCGTTGAAGTTTGCATCTTTTCCTTTTGTGAATGCCGTGAAACCTCTAGACACATCTACATTTAGATCTTCGTGGTCTACGTCAATTCCTGAATCCAATACCCAAGCAGTTTTACCAGTACCGTCACCAGCACCACCAACTCTAGTAATACCCCAAGGAGTAGTCTGGCTAGAAGCACCGCCTCCATCGCCACCGTCTCCGCCACCGTTTCCTGGACCTTTGCCTGGAGGAGGGGCAAGCATGACGATTCTATCTGGCTCGATTGATTTAATCGAACGGCTTTTTTTCAAGCGATTGATTTCTTCAACAGTGAACTCACCTGCGAATCCTTTGATAGCTTTACCATAAGTTCTTTCGATGGTTTCTGTCCTTACTCGAAGGTCGCTCAATAGAGATTGAGCAGATTCCAAAACAACTGCTTTTCTGCCTTCAAGGCTTGATACGTTTCTGAATCGACTTTCTGAAAGATAATCATCACTAAAAGTAACGATGTACCTGCCTTCAATAATTCGACCATTAATCAATTGGTCTTCAGAGGTAGGAGTTTGATTTTTGACGATTAGAGACTCGTCTTGACAGCTTGAGGCAAAGAATAGAACTGAAGCCAAAAGCATTAATCTAGAAATGTTTAATTTCATGTTAGAAATGTTGTGGAAAAATAAGTTAGTAAAAAAGTATATTATATAATATACCTTGGTTTGCAAAACAAAAGTAGGTCAAAAAAAGGTTGGAAAGGATATTGTCCTGTTTTTGTGTGTGACAGGGGTAATGCCTCTGTTATTTTTTAATTTATACGTAAAAAACTAGGGAAAGGTATTTTTTTATTAGAATTCGGTTTTTTATGTGTGTTTTATGTGGCTTTTGATTGTTTGTTTTGTGATGTTTTTTTAAGTATTTTTTTGTAAAATACTATACTTTTCCTTTGTTTCTAGCCCTTTTATAAGCCTTTGCAGCAAAATAAAGCGTAAAACCAAAAGCCATTACTCCTAGGAAGCTATATAAGAAATGTAGATTATTTTTCAATACTGCCAACAAAGAAATAGATAATAAAAACAGAGTAGGGACTTCATTCAGTAGTCTAAATTGAAAAGAAGAAAACTGGAAATTTCCTGCTGCTAGCTGCGCTACGATACGTTTGCACCAAATATGATACGCTGTCAGTAAACCAAGGAGCAGCAATTTGAAATGCATCCAAGTGTTGACTGAAAACCACTCCCAGCCATTCAAGTAAAGCATTCCTAAGCCACAGGTCCAAGTAAACATCATAGCAGGGTTGCAGATGATTGTATAGACCCGTCCTTCCATCAAAGCGAACTGCTTGGTCAAAATAGCCCTATCAGGCTGCGGCTTATCTTGTGCCTCGACATGATAAACGAACATTCTAACTAAATAAAACAAGCCTGCAAACCAAGCTACAAATCCAACAATGTGAAATGCCTTCAAGTAAAGTATCATAGGGAGTAGTCAGTTTAAGGAGTTTCAGTAGTTTAAGGAGTTTCAGTAGTTTAAGGAGTGATTTGTACTACTAAAACTCCTTAAACTACTGAAACTGACTACTATTAAAACTACAAAGGAATATTGCCGTGCTTTTTCTTGGGTAGTGAATCTACTTTATTTTCTAGCATGGCAAATGCTTTGATTAATTTTTTTCTAGAATGTTCGGGTAAAATCACCTCATCAATGAAGCCACGAGCGGCAGCTCGATATGGATGAGCAAACTTGTCAGCGTATTCCAGTTCTTTTTCTTTGAGTTTGGCGGCTGGGTCGCTCGCTTCTTTGATTTCCTTACGGAAAATGATTTCACTTGCTCCTTTAGCGCCCATCACAGCGATTTCAGCGGAGGGCCAAGCGAAGTTCATGTCCGCTCCAATGTGCTTGGAGTTCATCACATCATAAGCACCTCCATAAGCCTTTCTTGTAATCAAAGTCACCCTTGGCACAGTTGCTTCACTGAATGCAAAAAGCAACTTCGCACCATTAGTAATGATAGCATTCCACTCTTGGTCGGTGCCAGGTAGGAATCCAGGCACGTCTACTAGCACCAAAAGTGGCACATTGAAACAATCACAAGTGCGCACAAACCGAGCCGCCTTTTTGGAACTTTCTACATCGAGTACCCCTGCCAAACTCACAGGTTGGTTGGCGACAATACCGATGCTACGCCCCGCTATCCGAGCAAAACCCACTACGATATTTTCCGCATAATCGGGGTGTATTTCCATAAAGCTCTCTTCGTCCACGATGCCTTCGATAACTTCTCGCATATCATAAGGCTGATTCGCACTTTCTGGGATGATAGTAGCAAGCTGTTCTCGGATTTCGTCGCTTGGGGTATAAGCCAATTTAACGGGCTTTTCCTCGCAGTTTTGTGGTAGGTAGCTTAACAACTGCTTGATTTTGTTGATACAGTCCACATCGTGTACGGCTGTCAGATGCGTAACGCCCGACTTGGTCGAATGGGCAGAAGCACCGCCCAGTTCTTCTGCGGTGACTTCCTCGTTGGTAACGGTTTTGACCACATTCGGTCCCGTCACGAACATATAAGAAGTATTTTCTACCATCAAAATAAAATCGGTCATAGCAGGGGAGTAAACCGCCCCACCAGCACAAGGGCCCATGATAGCAGAAATCTGTGGCACCACACCAGAGGCTAGTACATTTCTATAAAAAATATCCGCATAACCCCCTAGGGATTTCACGCCCTCTTGGATACGTGCGCCCCCCGAATCATTCAAGCCAATCACGGGCGCACCGTTCTTTACCGCTAGATCCATCAGTTTGCAGATTTTCTCTGCTTGGGTCTCCGATAGAGAACCGCCAAAAACCGTAAAATCCTGTGCAAAAACATAAACCAATCTTCCATTAACCGTCCCATAGCCCGTCACGACACCATCTCCGAGAAACTGCTGCTTCTCCATACCAAAATCAGTACTTCGGTGCTGTACGAACATCCCTATTTCCTCGAAAGAACCCTCATCCATCAAAAAGTGGATTCGTTCCCTAGCTGTCAATTTTCCTTTTTGGTGTTGTTTGTCAATTCTAGTTTGTCCACCACCCAATTGTGCTTGGGCTTTTTTTGATGCCAATAATTCTAGTTTGGAAGATGCCATGATGATATTTTGATTAGGATTTGCTTTTGATAAAATGGTAACGCAAGTTACACTAAATCGTTTTCACGAAAGTAAACAAAGTGTCAGTTTTGTGCAAAAGGGTTGAGATTTCGAGCTGACGCTCGAAGTTTAGTTTCAGCTGTGCTGAAGTTTAGTTTTTGGCTAGGCCAAAGTTGAGTA
>JAHDBO010000174.1 GCA_020630355.1 Saprospiraceae bacterium | reverse complement strand
TATTTTTCATTTTTTTAATTGCAGCTAAGCTAATAATAAGTAAGAAATGGATGCTTTTTTATTCTTTTTTATAAAGAATCATCTTCACTCCAGCCCTAGAAAAATCTGTAAGAAGCAGCCAGTTCTGTTTGAGGTCTCTCAACTGTTCGTCCGTATAATCGTTCGAGATATTAGAATATACAACGAAGGAATCCCTATCAAAATCCATTCGGTGGAAGCCCCTTCCCTGCTCTTCCAAATCCATATATTTTGTACTATCATTGATGAATGCGGCCGCCCCCACTGACTGGTAATCTATTTTCGATTTTTGTAAATGATTCAACAAATCCTGTCTTGCCTCATAGAATGGAAGGTGTCCCAATGTGGAATCCCATCCTTGGGAAATCCTATCTGGATAGACCCATAAATGCCCTGTCCAGAACGCAAACAGCAGAAAAACAGTAGTTATTTTAAAAATTCTAAAGGAAAGATTTTGAGACAGCCAAACCACACACCACAAGCCAAACATCAGTAACAAAGGCAATAAATAACGGTGCTGGGATAGTCCCATATACATCAAAAAACTAGGCAACAAAGTCAAAGACAAACAAATCAGCAACTTAACTAAACGCTTATCCTCCCAAATAATTCGTTTACCAGCAATGGTATTATATAACAGCCAGCAGTACACGACCATCCATAATCCAATCATTCCAAAATCTAAAAACCGCCAGCCCAAAACTGCCATATTTTTAATAAACCCTATTGCTCCCACTCGCTCAAAAGCAGGTGCCCAAGGAGAATCAGGATGATAGCCAATCCAACCTGTTTCATTATAATGATAAATCAAAAAAGACAGGGTGATTATCCCAGCAGGAAAATATTGGAGGAGTAAAAAAAATATTTTTTTGAATGAAAAATAATCACAAGTTATTTCAAAAAAATATAGCCCAAGTACAACCATCATTCCCCTAGTGCTGATGAGTCCCAACAAAATGAAAGCCAGTATTTTCCAAAATACTTTTCCTCGCCACAGAATTTGATTGAGTGCCAATAGAAATCCAAATACTAAAACAATATCAGGGCTTACCAAGCTCGCCTGCCCTATAAAAACAGGGATACTGAGCAGTAATGACAAGCCCCAAAGCTGATATTTTTCTTCTAGGAAATAAGGCAATAAACGGCTCCATTGGTAGACAATTCCTAGCAAAAAAGGGAGCATTGCCCAATGGCTCGTAACGAGACTTTTACCAAAAACTGCCCAACAAACCGCAATATAAGCTCCAAAAACAGGTGGATGACCGCTATCCATTTCCTCTGGTAATATCCAAGAAGAAAAGCCATTTTCATAGAAAAAATGAGCGTGCTTGGAGCCGAGCTGAATCGTATCCCAAAAGAAGGCATTGCCTTGACAGAAGAGGATCAGCATGATAAAAGCCAGATAAAAGGGAAGCTGCTTAATCTTCATTGGTGGTGATAATGGATTGGCTCAACAATCGGTACAAGGCCGTCAAGGTCGAATCATCTTTCAGATAATCTAAATGCTTCTGAATCGTTTGCTCGTCCCCTCGTCTGGCTGGTCCTGTCTGCATTTCCCTAGGCGGATGTTTCTGAATTTTGAGGGCGGTTTCTTCAATCAAAGGGCGCAACAAATCGAAAGAGACCTGCTCTTTTTCACAGAGTTGATGTCCGATATGATATAAATGGTTGGTAAAGTTATTGACAAAGACCGCAGCGACGTGCAAACTCGCTCTTTGTTGGTCATCGACCCAATGCACATTGGGGCAGATGCTTCGAGCAAGTGCTTCTAAACGGTCTTTTGAAGCAGTGTCTTCCGTGTGCAAGCAAATGGGCAGTTTATCAAAATCCGTCGAGCGGCTCTTCGAGAAAGTCTGTAAAGGATAAAATACGCCTCCCTTAGTGAAAAAAGAGCGGACAGCCTCAGAAGAAACAGAGCCAGAAGTATGATAGACCAACGCATCCTTAGCGAGGTACGAACCCAATTCTTGTACAACATCGGCAATCGCATCATCACTGACCGCAATGATATACATATCGGATGTCCGTGGTATTTTACTATAATTACTTATCCCAGTAGTGCCTAGCGTCTTTGCTAGCGTTTCCGCATGGTTTTTATTCCGACTGCAGACTGCTTCTACATCCACTCCCTTCTCCACAAAGCGTTGTCCTAAGTGAAAGGCGACATTGCCCGAGCCGATGATTG
Source organism: Saprospiraceae bacterium (assembly GCA_020630355.1). GTDB lineage: Bacteria > Bacteroidota > Bacteroidia > Chitinophagales > Saprospiraceae > JAHDBJ01. Next base: position 2,505 of record JAHDBO010000174.1, on the reverse strand, counting down.
TGATGGTTTTGATTTGCACCGCTTTTGGGTGTAAATTTCTCAAATAAAACTCAAATCAAAAAAATATATTCAAATAACCCCCAAACCAAAACGCCCTTTTAATACTTCACCGACCTTCAATACCTGCAATCCTTGTTTACTCTGAAAAGCATTAGGTGCGCAAGTCATAGGTTCTACCGCTATGGATTCACGCTCGGGTGGGATGTATAATTGAAAATATTGGAAAGGATTGGTCTCTTGCCAAAAACGCAAGCCATAATGCGATCCTTGAAATTCTAACTCTATTCTCTTTTTAGTTCCTTCATAGACAAAACAATTGTCAACCGGTATCTGCTCAATCATTCTACTTCTCGCAAAAAGTGTTACGGGGCTTTTCTTACCCGTAGGAATCAGCCTATCGTCAATGTCCAGACTACAAGATTTAGGGAGTTTCATCTTAACCTTGGTCATTGAATGTCCAAACTGGAAATAGGGATGCCAGCCCATACCGATAGGCATGTTTGTATTACCTATATTCCTAATTGACATACCGATAGTCAATTGCCCCATCCTATCTATAGTCATCTGGGTCTCAAAGTCAAAATGGAAAGGATAATATTCCCATTGATTATCATAGCACAGCCCTAGGCGCATCATGGCAAAATCATGGGCCAACTGAACTTCCCGTATTTCCATTTCTAGAGGGAATCGAAAGCCATGTAAGCTTGTACCAAAACTGGGTTCATGGATAGGAAATTGATAATTCTTACCTTCAAATTCATATTTACCATCCTTCAATCGATTAGGGAAGGGCAATAGAAAAAAAGATTTGCAACGAGTATCCCCTATTAATTCTTCTGGTTTCTGAAAAGTGTCCAGCATTGGATAACATTGACCATTTTTGGTCAGCTTCAGATTTGTCAGACAAGCTCCAAACCTAGGTAGGATACTGAAACCGTTTCCCGAAAGGGAATCCTCAATAGTATACTGCTGATAGTCCCCAAATAATGAAGTCTTAATGCGAAAAGCATTATTTTTGGTTGGCATTGAACAATTGTTTTTTGGATGTGGGAGGCCAATGCGTGATAAAAGTAAAAAAAATGAAAGGCTTTAAACTACAAGTATTGATATTTAACTCAATTAAGTAACGTACAAAAAGTAAGTTGACGATTTGGGAATAGAAATTTTGGATTTAATGGAGGCATTTTTTGAAGGAATAGCCTAGCTATTGCTGAAAAAAATAACGAACAGTAAATCCAAAAGAGCATAAACGAAATCGATAAGTTATTATTTGGTCGTTACTAAATACTCATTTCCGGGTATGGTCAATCCATGATTTTGAATACCAACCGTAAAATCATACATATCGATATGGATGCCTTTTTTGCATCTGTGGAACAACGAGATTTCCCCGAACTACGGGGAAAGCCCATCGCTGTTGGTGGAAGTGGTAGACGGGGCGTAGTAGCTGCTGCTTCTTATGAAGCCAGAAAATATGGTGTCCGCTCTGCTATGCCAAGCATGACCGCCCAGCGGCTTTGTCCGCAGCTCATTTTTGTCAAACATCGCTTTGATGTATACAAGGAAGTTTCGCAGCAAATCAGGGCTATTTTTTTGGAATATACCGATTTGATTGAGCCACTCTCCTTGGACGAAGCCTACTTAGATGTCAGTAACAATAAAATCAATTTACCCTCTGGAACAATCATCGCAGAGCGCATTCGCAAGGCTATCTTTGAACGGACACAATTGACCGCTTCAGCTGGTATTTCCTACAACAAATTTCTAGCAAAAATCGCATCCGACATCAACAAACCAAATGGCATCAAAGTCATCACACCAGCTGAAGCACTTGATTTCATTGCGCAATTACCCATCGAAAAATTCTTTGGAATTGGTAAAGTTACTGCCAAAAAGATGCACAATATGAGTATTTATAATGGTTTGGACTTGCGCAATCGTAGCCGAGAAGAATTGGTCACCCGTTTTGGAAAAGTGGGGCATCATTATTATAAAATATCAAGAGGCATCGATAATCGCCAAGTCAATCCTAACCGAATCCGTAAATCCATTGGTGCGGAACGGACTTTTGGAGAGGATTTGACTCATTTAGAACGAATGAAAGAGCGCCTGCAACCGATAGCTCAGCGTGTATTTGAATACATGAAAAAAACAGATAATTTTGGTCGAACCATACATTTAAAAGCTAAAAATCCAGACTTCAAAATATTCAATCGGAGTAAAACTTTTTCTAGCGAAATTAAACGAGCCGAGCAATTTTATGAGGCTATATTTCAGCTTTTAGAACAGCATTATGAGGAATTTCCAGTTGTTCGCCTGTTAGGCGTTTCTGTTTCTAACTTGGCTAAAGAAAACATCGATATCGAAGGGATACAGCTAGAACTAGATTTTGATTCAGGCGTATAAAAAAAATGCCCCTGCTTTCAAGGACACTTTTTTAATCAGAGCGCGTGTGTGCTTTTGGCACAATTAAATAACGTATGAATTTTAAAAAATATTTTTTTT
>JAHDBO010000173.1 GCA_020630355.1 Saprospiraceae bacterium | reverse complement strand
GTGATTTTCATATTATGAAAGGCTATCCTTTTTTATATAATGAAGAAAAATTAACAAATAGAGCGAAGCAGAATGCTATTGATTTTCTAGGAGCGGAGCAAGTGGTAGATTTACCTATCCGAATGACCGCAGAAGATTTTGCATATTACTCGCAAGCAATGCCAGCTTGTTTCTACCGTCTCGGGACGGGGAATAAAGCCAAAGGCATCACCTCGCCCGTGCATACGACCACTTTCGACATTGATGAAGCAGCCTTAGAAACGAGCATCGGCTTAATGGCATGGTTGGCCGTTTGTGAACTAAAAGGATGAGGAAAGAGATAGTACTTTTGTGAAATTCACTTCAATAAACAACTCCTACGAACGTGCGTTACTTTGCAGCTTTAGCTTATAACGGAACAAAATACAGCGGTTGGCAACGGCAGCCTAATGCCATTTCTGTGCAGCAAGTCATTGAGGAAGCCATGTCTTTAATCCTTAGAACAGAACTCAGCGTTATGGGCTGTGGAAGGACGGATACGGGTGTCCATGCGAGCTATTTCATTATTCATTTTGATTTTGAAGGAGATTTTCCAAAGGCATTTATGAGCCGTCTCAACAAATATTTACCAGCAGATATTGTTTTTTATTGGATAAAAGCGGTACATAAAGAGGCGCACGCCCGTTTTGATGCTTATCATCGCAGCTATGAGTATCATTTAGATTTTTATAAAAATCCTTTTCAGGAAAACACCACTTTCCATTTTCCATTTGCAGATAAATTGGATATAGACAAAATGCAAGCAGCTGCTCAACTGCTGCTAGAATACGATGAATTTGCCACTTTCTGCAAAACCAACTCCGATGCCAAGACCATGTTTTGTCAAATGAAACGAGCCGAATGGGAACTTAGAAACAATGGAAAAAAACTCGTTTTTCACATTTCTGCCAATCGCTTTTTACGAGGCATGGTACGCTTAATTGTAGGAATGTGCTTAAATGTAGGACTTGGAAAAATCAATATCAAGGACGTCCAGAACGCTTTAGACCAACAAAAACCGCTAAAAAAGAACCTAAGTGTGGCTGCTAAAGGTCTTTATTTGACGGAAGTCAAATACCCCTTTATTGAAGAAGATTGACGATACAATTATATCACCTCGAAAACACGTTTGATTTCTAGCAATTGTCCATTATTTTCAATCATTGCCTGAAAAAGGATAGTCCCTCCTTTTTTCACTTTACGCAAACGCTTCCGCATATCTTCACTTATATCTCCAACACTGATGATGGTTGTCGTTTTTCTGCCTTTAGTATACTGCATATCCAGACGTTGCAAGGGAAATTCATTCCCGAAAACATCCCGAACAATAATCGGTTCTGCCGAATTAGACAACAAAGCTTCTTTTGTTGCCTTATCGGCATACAAGTCCCCCCACGAAATACGATAACTATCTTCATCACTCAAATCCACTTCTTTCAAATTGAAACGAATTGGCAAAGCCATTTTGACACTTACTTGCGCCCCCCCTTTAGTGGCCGGCTCCCAATCAGGCATGGCACGCAATACCCGAAGGGCTTCTATCCCACAGTCTGCCCCAATATCTCTCAAAATTTTCTCATCAGAAATAGTCCCTTTTTCATTGACCTTAAAACTCACAATAACTCGCCCTCTCACCCCCTGCTCTAATGCCAGTTGAGGATATCTCAGATTCTCTCGGATAAACCCAATAACTTTCTCATCAGAGCAATTTCTTTTGGCTTGTCCTTCTAGATGCGCACAACCTTCAAAAAAAGGCATCGTTTCTACTAGAGCAAGCGTCGTCGAGTCCTGTGTTTCTTCTTGTGCAAGTATCGAAGAGTAGCTAATAACTAAAATAAAAAGCGGTAATATGTTTTTCATCAATAATGATTTTGTATTAGTCTACAACGGGTATATAGTGGTACAAATGAGGTCAATTAGCAAAAAGTTCCTTGAGACCAAATCCATCTGTTCCCACCCATGCCAATTTTGTGTTTATCTATACCCACTTAAACCAAGTATATACCTATCTTCTTAAAACTATCTTATTTTAGCAAATGTTACACTAATAATAGAATTTAAAACTTTGAAAACAACAAATCATCCCATATTACTTTTTGATGGCGTCTGCAATTTATGCAGCAATGCGGTTCAGTTTATTATCAAACGAGACAAAAAAGCTCGTTTTCGCTTCGCTTCACTCCAATCAGAAACAGGACAACAGTTGTTACAAAAATTCAATCTCCCCACTGATGATATTACAACAATGGTACTGATAGAGGGAGACAAATATTATACCCATTCGACGGCAGGTTTGCGCAATGCACTACATTTGGGCGGTTTATGGCAGTTATTGTATGGTTTTATTATTGTTCCCAAGCCGATTCGGGATGCCGTTTACAATTGGATTGCTAGGAATCGCTACCGCTGGTTTGGGCAATCTGAGGCTTGTATGATTCCTACGCCAGAATTGAAAGCACGGTTTTTGGACTAGGCTTTTGCAGCTCTGTTTTTTCCTTCTATCTTCACCGAATGAAACCAATTAGCTTCATTCTTCTCCTCTTGATGAGTATCCATTTGGCGAAAGCTCAAAACACAGCAAATCAAGATAGCACTATTGAAATGTCCATGATATTTGTAGGAGATATTATGGGGCATGGACCACAGATACAATCTGCCGAAATCATCAAGAACAAAAGCTACAATTACAGTCCCTGTTTCGAGTACATCTCGCCCATTCTACAAAAAAATGACCTTGCCATTGGCAACTTAGAAGTGACACTGCCAGGCAAACCACCCTACAAAGGTTATCCCCGTTTTAGAAGTCACGATGACTTAGCGAGAGACTTACGTCTAGCGGGTTTTGATATGTTGGTCACCTCCAACAACCATTCTAATGATGGCGGAAGGGCGGGTGTCATCAATACCATACAGACGCTGAAAGAATGGGGTTTTTATCAGACAGGAACCTTCAAGAACGAAGTGGAACGACAAATGTATTATCCGCTTCTTGTTTTTAGAAATGGCTTTAAAATTGCTTTTCTCAATTATACTTATGGTACAAATGGCATCAAAACCAAAGCCCCTACGATAGTCAATGAAATCGACGAAGCACAAATCCAAGCCGACTTGGAAATGGCAAAAAAACTCCAGCCCGACTTCATTATCACTTTGATTCATTGGGGAGACGAATACCAACTTAACGAAAACAAATGGCAACAAGAATTGGCGAAAAAGATTTTTGCTTGGGGTTCGGATTTGATAGTGGGTGCGCATCCGCATGTCGTACAACCCATCAAGCAGATGCCTGACGGAAAAGTGATTGCCTACTCCTTGGGGAATTTCATTTCCAACCAAAAACAGCCCAATACCGATATTGGATTGATGTTTGAGATTGCTTTGCGCAAAAATATTAGAACAGGTCAAACGGCATTAGCCAATCATCATTATATCCCGATTTGGCGATACCGTAAAAAAGAAAGTGACAAAACGACCTTCATGACGCTTCCCGTTTCTACCTTTGAAAACGGAAACGAGCATTTGTTGGATATGCCTGAAAAGGACAAAAAACAGATGGCAGCATCCGCCAAAAGAATACGTAAGCATCTCAACAAATATCGAGGCGTAGAAAAACGTTATACAATCAAGGATTTGAACCTCCAATTCAAAAAAAAAGCGATACCAGCCCAATAACATTTTTAATTCTTCATTACCAATTACTATGATCGTTTCCGCTATTGTCGCTGCCGCTAAAAATCGAGTTATCGGGAAGAACAACGATATTCCTTGGTACTTGCCCGCTGATTTGAAATATTTCAAAAAGATGACTTTGAATCATCACATCATCATGGGGCGCAAGTGCTACCAGTCAATTGGCAGACCACTGCCCAAGCGGACGAATATCGTATTGACCCGACAGCCGTTTTTTACTTCCACGGGTTGTATCGTTGCTCGTTCTATAGAAGAAGCGTTGGAAATTGCGCAAGATAATGGGGAAACGGAAGCTTTCATCATCGGTGGTGGGGAGATTTACCAACAAAGCATGGAATTTTGGGATAAGATTTATTACACCGATGTGGATTTAGAGGTAGATGGTGAGGTGTATTTTCCTGAAACCCCTTCGAGCGATTGGAAACTTGTCCGAGAGGATATTCGCCTAGCAAATGGAAAAAATGAGCATAATTACAATTTCCAGTTATTTGAACGGAAGTAGCTCTTTACCTTATAATTCCTTAAATGTCTTATATGGTTCAAAAAAACCTAAGCCTCGATTCTTTGAAATCTAAACCCCATTACCTACTCCTATCCTTTCTCTTTACACTATTCTCTATCATCCACGTCCATGCCCAAAACCAAGGGGTACAAGTAGACAAAATCACGATAGAAGGCAACAAAAAGACGAAAGACTGGACCATTTTAAGAGAGTTGGATTTTAAGATTGGTGATACGATTTCATTGGAGAATCTGGTCAATCGACTCCAATTCAATGAACAGTTATTGCTAAACACGGGCTTGTTTACTGTTGCAAAACTCAACGTTAGAGACTGGGACAAGCAAAGCTTCAAAGTCAACATCCAAATACAAATACAGGAAGCTTGGTATATTTTCCCTATTCCCATCTTTGAGCTGGCGGATAGGAATTTCAACGTCTGGGTACAGGAATTTGGCTTGGATTTCAATCGGGTCAATTACGGTTTGCGCTTCTATTATACCAATATCACAGGCAG
>JAHDBO010000172.1:1949-4801 GCA_020630355.1 Saprospiraceae bacterium | reverse complement strand
AAAATAAAGCGGACTACTTAGCCCCCTATCCACTTATCAACACTTGCCTCAACCTCCAAGCTGAAAATGATGATGGTTTTATGGGCAATAAAGCTTCTGATTATTTTTTGCTTTCGCCAAAATATTGTGGCTCGAAGCTCGTCAAGTATGTTGATACAGCCGCCTCTCCTGATTACAAAGACATGACCTTGCCCACAGCAGTCACCATCTCGGCAGCGGCTGTCAACCCAGGGATGGGTATCTATTCTAATAAAATACTAGGTATACTTACCACGGTTTTCAATTTACGCTTAGGTTATTGGACACGAAATCCCCTCCGCATCAATCTAACAGGCATCAAAGAATGGGTATGGTGGCCATGGTATTTTATGAGAGAATTGTTTTCTAATTTGGGTACAAAAAGCAATATGCTCAACATTTCTGATGGCGGGCATATTGAAAACCTAGGTGTATATGAGTTGCTACGGCGCAAATGCCGTTTGATTTTAGCGGTTGATGCAGGAGCTGACCCCGCCTTCGATTTTCAGGATTTAGAAAACTTGGTGGTGCGTGCTAGAAACGAGCTAGGGATAGCATTGGAATTTAGACCCGAATACATCCCAGAAGCCACTATCCGACCAAAACCTTCTTACGGATATTCTGAGCGTCGGTACGCCATTGCGGATATTGTCCAAATCTGGGAAGAAGTAGAAGTCAAAAATGAAACTACTGGCAAGAGGGAGCGCGTTGTCATTTACCCTAATAAAAAGATAGGCACTTTCGTCTATGTCAAATCAGCCGTGAAAGCACCAACTGGCAAACCTGATATCGACAAAGAAAAAGAAGACAAAGAATATAGCAGTTATAAATATAAAATTTACCATCCCGATTTCCCACATGAATCTACTGCCGACCAGTTTTTCGATGAGGTACAGTGGGAAGCCTATTTCCAATTAGGTCAATTCCTAGGAGCAGATGTGATTGGACAAAAGGATTTGAAAGATTGTTATGATCATCCACAACAACAACCCGATATCAGTATTGAGCAATTATTAGACTATTTCGACGAGAATAAAGCAATCTTTTTTGAGCGTCCTGATTACACACCAGAGAATAGCGTCCCAAATCAAGAACAAGTAATTATTCAGGATTATGACATCCATAAAAAACTTACCAAAGAAGACGTTGCTCCCATCATAAAAGAGAAAAATTTTGAGATGTGATTTATGATTCGAATCTCATTTTTTATAAAAAAAATTTGTCCTTTTCTAAAAAAGCGTACTTTTGCGGATGGAAACGCAAAATTTTACAAAGCATATTATTGAGGGACTCACATTTGACGATGTTTTGCTGGTCCCTGCCTATTCTGAAGTACTTCCTAGAGAAGTTGACATCAGCTCCCAGTTCACAAGAAATCTAAGGCTAAATGTACCTATTGCTTCTGCCGCAATGGATACCGTTACAGATAGCCACCTAGCTATTGCTATTGCGAGAGAAGGCGGTATTGGGATTATCCATAAGAATATGGACATTAAATCTCAAGCAGAGGAGGTCCGTCGAGTCAAACGCTCCGAGAGCGGAATGATTATCGACCCAGTTACCCTGCCACCTGATGCTAGTATAGGAGCGGCCCTTTCTCTGATGAAAAAATTTAAAATCGGAGGGATTCCCATCATCAATAAAGAGCAAAAACTCGTTGGGATTTTGACCAATCGAGATTTACGGTTTGAGTCTGATTATCATCGTCCTGTACGTGAGCTCATGACTTCCAAAAACCTCATCACTGCTCCTATAGGTACGGATTTGGCGAAAGCCAAAGACATTCTTCAAAGACATAAAATCGAAAAACTACCTGTAACTGATGACAACTACAAACTAGTAGGACTCATTACTTACAAGGATATTATGAAAAAAGAAGACTACCCCAATGCCTGCAAAGATGACTTTGGGCGCTTGGTCGTTGGAGCTGCTCTTGGTGTGACTGGTGATATGCTAGAACGCTTGGAAGCTTTGTATAATGTAGGCGTAGATGTAGTTATTATTGATACGGCACACGGTCACTCCAAAGGTGTACTAAACGCGGTTAGAGAAGCTAAAAAGAACTATCCCGATTTACAGGTAGTAGGCGGAAACGTAGCGACGGGCGCAGGAGCTAAAGCACTGGTGGATGCTGGCGCAGATGGTGTCAAAGTTGGTATTGGGCCAGGTAGCATCTGTACTACAAGAATTGTGGCGGGCGTTGGTGTTCCTCAATTATCTGCTATCATGATGGCAGCAGAAGGCATCAAAGGTAGTGGCGTTCCTATCATTGGTGATGGCGGTATCCGCTATACAGGTGATATAGGAAAAGCTCTAGTCGCTGGTGCAAGTACCATTATGGCTGGTTCTCTATTTGCAGGTGTGGAAGAGTCACCAGGGGAAACGATTATTTATCAAGGTAGAAAATTTAAAGTCTATAGGGGAATGGGGTCCTTAGGAGCAATGCAACTGGGCTCTAAAGACCGTTACTTCCAAGATGCGGAAGATGACATAAAAAAACTAGTTCCCGAAGGTATCGAAGGTCGTGTGCCGTACAAAGGTACTTTAGCAGAAGTGATGGTACAATATATTGGCGGCCTGCGTGCTGGGATGGGTTATTGTGGCGCTTCCAACGTTGAGGAACTTCAAAAATCTAGCTTCGTCCGCATCACCAACTCTGGAGTAATGGAAAGCCATCCTCACAACATTACGATTACCAAAGAAGCACCGAACTATTCTAGGAGATAATCCTTCCTTTTTAAAATAAAAATGCTCGATATATTGATATGTATCGAGCATTTTTATTATTGGAATATCTCAAATTAAGTAGTCGACCACAAATAGCCATAGCCTTA
>JAHDBO010000172.1:0-1849 GCA_020630355.1 Saprospiraceae bacterium | reverse complement strand
AATGACCGACTACTTAATTATTGCCAAATAGACACTAAAACACCAGCACAGTCTTTTAAAAAAACCATAGTATCTTCGTGACCGTTCATATTTCTATACTTTTCAACAACAATTATAAAAACCGAATTATGCAAAGGATCATCCTTTTTGCTCTGCTAATCATTTTTTCAGGAGCAATTCAAGCACAAGAAGACGCCATAAATGTCATCAAAAAACACGGTCTAGACAAAAGTCAGGTCATGGAAACCGCCAGTTGGATTACAGACGTATATGGCCCTAGATTAACAGGTTCTCCAATGTTGGACAAAGCCACCGAATGGGCTCAAAAACAACTCAAGGATTGGGGAATGTCAAATGTCCATTTGGATGAATGGGGCCCTTTTGGAAGAGGATGGCAGATGGATCACTTTGAGATGCATGCTAAAAGCCCTAGTTATTGGCCCGTTTTAGCATACCCGAAAGCTTGGTCTCCCTCTGTAAAAGGTACTGCTGAGGTGGTTTATTTAAATGTTTCTTCTAAAGAAGACTTAGCCAAGTACATGGGTAAGCTCAAAGGGAAATTCGTCTTGATGGATACGATTAGAAATGTAGAGCCTCCTTTCGACGGAATGGCAAAACGCCATGAACCGGAAGACCTCTTCAAACTGGCAACAGCAGGAGCACCAACGCCTCGCCCTAGAAGACGCAACCGTATCAGCGGCGGTTTTAACTTGAACAAAGCGATATGGACGATGCTAGAAAATGAAAAACCCCTAGCTGTTTTAGATAGAAGTTACAAGGGAGACCTAGGAACGGTTTTCGTATCAGGCGCACGTTCTGGAGAAGGTGGTGTAAGAGACAAGGGTAAAGCAGTCGTCCCACAGGTCACCCTAGCCGTAGAGCACTACAATCGTATTTTCCGTATGATGAATAAAGGCATCAAAGTAGAACTAACACTTGATTTAAAAGCACAGTACACCAATCCTGATGGGATGGAACATAATATCATTGCCGAAATCCCAGGAACCGACCTGAAAGATGAAGTGGTCATTTTTGGGGCTCACTTTGACTCTTGGCATACAGGGACAGGAGCAACGGACAATGGGGCTGGCTCTGCTGTAATGATGGAAGTAGCTCGTATTCTATTAGAAACGATTAAAGAAACAGGTATCAAACCTAGGAGAACCTTACGCCTTGCTTTATGGACAGGTGAAGAGCAAGGCCTTTACGGCTCTAGGAGATATGTAGGAGAAAAATATGCCGATTTTGGAGAGTCCGGTTTTACGCCTCAAACGATTAAACCTGAATCCGAAAAAGTTTCTGCTTACTACAACCTAGATAATGGCACAGGGAAAGTCCGTGGTATTTATACCCAAGGGAATCAAGCAATTGCTCCCATTTTCAGAGATTGGTTTGCGCCTTTTGAAGATATGGGAAGCCGCACGGTGACCCTGAGCAATACGGGTGGTACCGACCACTTGCCATTTGATGCGGTTGGGATTCCTGCTTTTCAGTTCGTGCAAGACCCAATGGCGTATTTTTCTAGAACACACCACTCCAACATGGACAATCTAGACCATCTGGTAGAAGATGATTTGAAACACTCCGCTACGGTTATCGCTTCATTTGTATGGAATACCTCACAGAGAGACGAGCGCATGCCTCGCAAATCAAAGATGGAGGAAATCCAAGCGGAAAAAAAGTAAAGATTTTGAAATCTTATACTTATCGAGCGTACAGGGCACGGCCATCAAAATGACGATAGATTTAGACTTTATGATCAGAAAATTGGAAGGAAATATAGCAGCGGGGACTTTCAGAAGTTTCCCAGTATCGGGGATAAAACTGTAGACAATCCCTTCTCTTTAAA
>JAHDBO010000171.1 GCA_020630355.1 Saprospiraceae bacterium | reverse complement strand
AAAATGGCATCATTCAAACCCAAAAAATTGTTAAAGCGGCTTATTAATCCTTGTTTTAGTATATAAATACTAAAAAACATTCCCTAAATTCCGATGTTGTTATCGTACAGCATCGGAATTTTTAAATTTTGTTTAGATGAAGTCCTACTATTTTAATGAGGAGCACGAAATGTTCCGCCAAAGTTTAAGAGATTTTTTAAATAAAGAAGCAAAGCCCAATATTGAAAAATGGGAAGAAGAACGCCAAATTCCAAGGGATATTTGGAAAAAAATGGGCGATATGGGTTTCTTGGGATTAGCCTATCCTGAAAAATATGGTGGGCTTGGTCTGGATTTCTTCTATGATGTTGTTTTCAATGAAGAAATCGGTCGGATGAATTCGGGTGGCTTTGCTATCGTACAGCAGGTTACTCAATATATGTCTGGTCCTTACATTTTAAAATATGGCTCAGAGCGATTAAAAGAAAAATACCTACCTGGGATTATTGCCGGGGATTTAATATGCGCTATTGGCATCACCGAACCAGGGGCGGGTTCGGATGTGCAAAATATACAGACTAAAGCCATCCGTGAAGGTGACCACTACATAGTGAATGGCTCTAAAACCTTCATCACCAATGGTGTCTATGGCGATTTTATCATTACCGTCGTAAAAACCAATCCAGAAAAGGGTTCTTCTGGTATTAGTCTACTAGTGATCGACCGCAATGCGGAGGGCGTTTCAGCTAGGAAACTAAAGAAACTGGGCTGGCATGCTTCTGATACGGCCGAGCTAAGTTTTGATAATGTCAAAGTACCCGTTGAGAATCTTGTAGGAGCAGAAGGGCAAGGATTTTATTACTTGATGAATGGGCTACAATTGGAACGGGTCTGTGCTATTCCAGCGGCAATCACAGCCATGGAGGAAGCTATCAGGGGTTCTCTACAATATATGTCCGAACGCCATGCATTCGGAAGGCCAATCAACAAATTCCAAGTATTGAGACATAGAATCGCACAGCTATCCGCAGAAGTGGAATCACTGAAAGCTTTTTGCTACCATTGCTGCCGATTGTATGATGAGAAAGTATATGATGTAAAGTTGTCATCTATGGCAAAATTATTGGCGACCGAACTCGCAGAAAAAGTAGCGACTCAATGCTTGCAGTTTTATGGTGGTTATGGATTTATGGAAGAATACCCAATGGCAAGAATGTATAGAGATGTGCGGGTTGGGACAATTGGTGGTGGCTCATCCGAAATCATGCGAGAAATTATTTCTAAAATGATTATTGATGATGTGGCTTATGAGGCTGCAACTGAAGGTGAAGCCGCATACAGCCTTCCTCCATCTACTGTGAAAGAAATGCTTGTAGGCATTCAATCTCAGATGGGAAAAACTAATCCTATCGGCAATACCTTGAAATTTGATTTTGGTGGCCAGCAGCTCTTTATTGATGGGACGGGTAGTTCTAATACCATATCGACAGAAGACAAGCCTGCCGATTGTACCGTCAATATATCTATAGAAGATTTTCAATCTTTGATAAAAGGCAAGCTTAATCCGATGTCGGCAGTCATGAGTGGTAAACTAAAAATAGACGGTGACATGGGTGTTGCGATGAAGCTACAAAAGCTCTTTTCATAAAATAGAATCAATTGACATTAAAATGAAAATTGAGCTGGTTGCGTATTCTTTTGGGTAGTTTAGGCAAATCAGACCTAGGAATAAGCAGGGTCGAAATCTGATGAAAATCTCCAAAAATCTGATGTTTTTGTGCAGTTTTGGCTAGGTATTCATGTCCAGACGAACCACCCGTACCGATTTTATTGCCAATCATGCGTAGCACCATCTGTGCATGTCTGTACCGCCAATTGGTCATCTGATTGTCTATATCTACCAAACAAGTGATAAACTGAAAAGGCAAATTAAGTATTGGTTCTTCACGATATAGGTTAATAAACAAAGCGGCTAAAGTTGCTTCATAAGAAAGCGACTTTTTACCTTCTTTTACCAATTGGTCATGGGTTTCTTTATTCAGGATTGACTGAAAATAAGTATCTGTTCCACCGACCATCTGAAGCCGCATGGCTTTTTCTTTTTCTGTCAAATATTCAGAATATTCAATGGCCACACTTTCTTTTCGCAACATCGATTGCACCGCACTTCTATAAATTTCTACGAAATTAAAACCATCTAGTTCGAGAAAAGGGGTTCTTTCTAGCCACTCATTTATCGTTTCTAGTAAAGTTCCTCTTTCATAAATAGCCGCTAGTTGTTCTTGCTGTGCTTTAGGAAATACAGAACTATAACTTTTACCATGGTAGGTCATTCGCTGTTGGTCGGGCAAACCCAGCATACATTCCACAGCTCTAAATTGAAAGCTCTGAAATCCAGAAGCAGGGAATAAATAGCCTCTAAAGTCCAAGAAATCTAGTGGTGTCATCGTTTCCATGATACCAATCTGATCGACCATCAATTTCAAAATAGACTCCACCCTTCTAAGTCTACCGACTGCGACACTCATAGAGCTTTCTACAATTTCCTTATCATCAAAAAAGGAGATTACAGATTCCACCTCGTGCATGATTTGTTTAAACCACAGTTCATAAACCTGATGCACGATGATGAAAAGCATTTCTTCATGCGCAGGCTCACCCAAGGCTTCACTCCTCATTTTTTGAGCGCTGAGTAGTTGCTCTAATTCTAGATACTTTTGATAATGAATTGTAGTGTATTTACCGTCTTTCTTCGACATCTTGGCTTTTTATTTTTCAGAAATATTAGGACAATGATAGGAATAAACTTCCACTCATTGAAGAAATCAGACCATTCACTGAATTAATTTTAAAAGGGCCTTTTTCTTCTGATTTTTGAAATAATCAAGAATAATTAAATTAGACTTAAAATTAAAAATTCCAAACTTTAAAGAATGGTTATCTTCCTTGTTATAAGGATGCTCATATGTAGTAGTTGTTCGAATTCCTTGAAAGACTTCATAATGGAATATTGCATAACTAAAATGCCAATTCAAGTAACGGATTCTTTACAACACTGTCGATTGAAAACACAACTGCCCTCGCTCTAAAGAGCGAGGGCAGTTTTATTTTCATCCTAATTTTCATTGCAATATCAAGGATTTTTTTGGCTCAATACCTTTAGAGAATCAATATTCTCTGCCATTTCTTCCCTTGCTATTTCTTGGAATGGAATCGCATCCAATTGTGTTTTCAAGCTATCTTTCAACACCATAAACTTCGGCAAATCTTCTTTTGGCATAGGTTCTGGTGGTGGTAATTTTTCACGTTTTGGATTGACTTGTTTGCCATTTTTCCAAAAGCGGTAACACACGTGTGGACCAGTTGCCAAACCAGTAGAACCGACATAACCGATGCACTGCCCTTGCTTGACTCTTACGCCTGGACGAATGCCCTTAGCA
This sequence comes from Saprospiraceae bacterium, assembly GCA_020630355.1. GTDB lineage: Bacteria > Bacteroidota > Bacteroidia > Chitinophagales > Saprospiraceae > JAHDBJ01. The sequence continues at coordinate 1,407 of JAHDBO010000171.1, read as the reverse complement.
AAACGACTCATGTGCAAATATTGTGTTTCATAGACCTTATCATGACGTAACTTCACATAGCGACCATTCCCTCTAGAATAACTCGCCTTTGTAACCGTTCCATCCGCTGTTGCTAAAATTGGTGAACCATGTGGTGCCGCATAATCCGTTCCTAAATGAGGCTTAACCCTTCTCAGAATAGGATGAAAACGCCTAGGATTGAATGCCGAAGAAATACGAGCATATTTTACGGGAGACTTCAAAAAGACTTTCTTCATCGAACGCCCTTCCTCATCGAAAAAGCCTTCGTGTTTTTCATTTTTAAAATGGAAAGCATAATAATCCAAATCATAGTGCTTGAAATACGCCGCAATCAATTTCCCAACACCAACTTTCTTCCCGTCAATATAATTTTGCTCATAAATTAGCTTGAAACGGTCATCTTTTTGAATATGATAAAAATCAACCGACCAAGCCAATGCATCTTCCATCCTAGAAGCCAAGTCAAAGTTCATCCCATTGTCTATCATCGCATTCCAAAGAGAAGACTCTATAATCCCCGAAGATTCTCTGATTTCTGTTTGAATTGCTCTTTCAACTATTTCTACATTGGTGCTATCTTGCAAATCATAAACGACATATTTATACACACTCGGTTCATAAATAAAATGCGTCGCCTTCCCTGTTTCCTTATCTTTCAGGATTGTATATCCTTTCCCGACCCTCAAACCCCGAACATCGAATATATCTTTTGCACGGCGCGCTAGTTGGTCTATCTGAGGATAAGGCACTTCGTGCTTTGTCAAAATCTGGGATAAGAATTCATTGTTTTGAATCTCGGATTCTACCACTTCATAGTTATCTAACACAAAACCGTATTTCTGATTGTAGTCTGGTATATCAAAAGAGCCGATTTCTGTCTTTGTTACCCCAATACTTGAAGCACTGGTTCCATTTGGAAGGATGTCGCTATTTGAAAGGGCTGTTATTGCGATAACAAGCGTTCCAAAAGCTCCCCAGAACCGAGGCTTGTTCAGTCGACTGTATTGAAGTAAAGATTTCTGTTTGAGCTGCTGTAGTTTTGTCTTTTGTTTGAAGTAGTATTCCTTTATCATTATATAGATATTGAGTCTTTGCGATTCTGAATGTCAAATATAACTACTACGAAAAGCAATGCCAAAATAATAGGGCTATTCAAGTGTTAAAGTAGTCGGCAGTCGGTTAGTTTTTTCTTTTCTCTGAAACAAACGTCAAATGCTCAAGTTTTAAGCAAAAATATTAGGATGTAGTTATTTGAAGCTGGAAGATCTGCATACTACTTACTAAACCTCTTTTTTCTAAAATAAAAATACCCTAAACCAAAAAGAGCCAAAAAAACCAAGGGCAAGCCGATATTCAACCATTGCCAAAAAGTGCGTTCTTGATTGA
>JAHDBO010000170.1 GCA_020630355.1 Saprospiraceae bacterium | reverse complement strand
AATTATTTCATAAAAATGGGGTAAAATCTAAAGACACTAAACAGCTTCTGCTCTATTACCCGTCACTGTTTTTATTGTTCTGCCTGGGTACACTTTCAGGGCTGCTTCTAGGCAATCCATGGCCGTTTTCAAGTCTTCCAAGTTGAGGACATAAGCGATTCTAGCCTCTTGAAGGCCTAGCCCTTCACTAGCATAAAACCCTGCGCCTGGTGCCATCATCAAGGTCTTACCATTCAAATCAAAATCCTCTAGAAGCCATTTACAAAATACCTCCGTATTATCTACTGGCAATTTCACAAAAACGTAGAAAGCACCGCCTGGGTTAGGCGTGATGACGCCTTCCATATTTTGCAAGCGCTGTATCACGTATTTTCTACGGTTATCATATTCTGTTATGGCTTCCGCCAAATAATTGGCTTCTACATCGAGGGTGGCTTCCGCCAAAATCTGCGCTAAAGTAGGCGGGCTTAATCTCGCCTGCGCAAACTTCATCACCGTATCCATCACTGCTTTATTCTTGCTCACGACAGCCCCGATTCTCGCACCACAAGCACTGTATCGTTTGGAAATAGAATCAAATACCACTACGTTTTCTTCGATTCCATCCAGACTCAACACAGAAGTAAAGGCTTTTCCATCGTAACAAAACTCCCGATAAACCTCGTCTACAAACAAGAATAAATCGTGTTTTGTAACGATTTCTTTTAAGGCTTCCAGTTCTTTTTTAGAATACAGATAGCCTGTCGGATTACTAGGATTACAAATCATAATCGCCTTTGTTTTGGGCGTGATGACTTTCTCGAAATCCGCAATTGGAGGCAATGCAAAGCCCGTTTCAATAGCCGCTGTAATGGGCACTACCTCAACGCCAGCTGCGACCGAGAACCCATTGTAATTGGCATAAAATGGTTCTGGCACTATCATTTCGTCGCCAGGGTTCAGGCAAGACATCATCGTAAAATTGATGGCTTCCGAAGCACCAGTAGTTACGACGAAATTGTCTTCATCCAATCCCGTCACCCCAAAACTTTCATAGTATTTGACCAGTTTTTCACGATAGCTTGCAAAACCAGCGGAATGGCTGTATGCGACTACTTCCAAATCGGCTTGGCGCACGGCATCGAGTGCTGATTTTGGCGTTTTAATGTCTGGCTGTCCGATGTTCAGATGAAAAATCTGTTTTCCCTTTTTCTTGGCAGCATCTGCAAAAGGGACAAGCTTCCTAATCGGAGAAGAGGGCATATTGCTTCCTCTGTTGGCTATATTTGGCATAAGGCATGATTTAAAATCTGCCGTAAAATTACAAAAAGCCCCGAAGGAAATCCCTTCGAGGCTCTGGATATTTTGTAGTAATCAAGAATTACTGGACATTATTATTTGCCGCCACCGCTGAAGATGCTCTTTGGTGCTTCAGGTAAGCTCTCTGGCTCCAATTTTTTCTGTACATCCCCTTTGATACGCAACACGATTTTAGCATCGCTTTCGTTAGTGGTCAAAGTGACAGATTTGGTAAATTTCCCAATTCTCTTGGTATCATATCTTACTTTGATTTCTGCATCCTCCCCTGGCATGATAGGCTCCTTCGGGTATTCGGGTACCGTACAGCCGCAGCTTCCTTTGGCGGAAGTGATCACTAATGGTGCATTCCCTTCATTCGTAAAAGCAAATGAACGATATGGATCTGCATTTTGCTCGATAGTACCGTAATCGACTACAGTAGACTCGAATTTCATTTTTGGCCCATCCTTGCTTTCAACTGCTTTTTCAACCGCTTCTTTCATTTCAACAACCTTCTTTTTCACCTGTGCCGTTGTTGTCATGGTCAAACCAAAGACCATCATCATTGTAAGTACAAATAACTTTTTCATGTTTATATCAAATTTTTCTATACAAATTATAAAGTGACAAAAATAAAAGATGTTCACTTACAGTTACAAATTTACAACATAATCTATCAAAAAGAAAGCCAATAAATTTAATGTCCAGTTAATGAATAGTTAATAAGAGGAGAGGAAGATAAAAAGATGGGAGGATAAAACTCAAGCTACTCCGTATTCCCATCCTATTAAGCTCTTATCTTACTATTCCTCCTCTCCCCTACCTAAAAAGTAGTTTATTTTTAATTTTATTCGTATTTTTGACTTATATTTTGAAAATTGGTTTTAAACCTTTTATATCGAAATAATGTTTTGCAATAGAAAAGCCTACCAAAACTAAAACCCATAAGTCTATGATGAACGTATCTGCTGAGCCTCGCTCTTTGGCGGAGCTTTACAAAAATGAAGTACTGGAGGATTATAGTACTTGCGTTATCAGCCGAGAAGCTTCTTACGCTGCTCGGAAAGAAGTCTTGACGGGTAAAGCAAAATTCGGGATTGTTGGGGATGGTAAGGAAGTCCCTCAAGTAGCCATGGCGAGAGCCTTCAAAAATGGGGATTTCCGCTCTGGATATTACCGTGACCAAACTTTTATGTTCGCGCTTGGATTGTCTACCCTTGAAGATTTCTTCGCACAACTATATGCCGATGCTGAAAACGACCCCTTCTCTGGTGGTCGTCAAATGAATAGCCACTTCGCTACGCCTTTGATAGATTCAGAAGATAACTGGACAGAGCACAAGAACCTGTTGAATGTCTCCTCTGATATTTCTTGTACTGCTGGTCAGATGGCAAGAGCCGTCGGTCTGGCACTGGCTTCTAAAAAGTATAGGGAAAATCCCGCTTTAGCAAATACTGCTTTCTCCGACAATGGCAATGAAGTCTGTTTTGTGACCATCGGAGATGCCAGTACATCGGAAGGTATTTTTTGGGAAAGCATGAATGCTGCTGGCGTCATGCAAATCCCATTGTTGGTTTCCGTTTGGGATGATGGTTATGGTATTTCCGTCCCTGTCGAATATCAAACCATAAAAGGGAGTATTTCCGAGGTGCTACGAGGTTTTCAGATAGAAGAAGGTACGAACGGTATAGATATATATAGGGTAAAGGCCTGGGATTATCCCGCTTTGTGTGAGGTGTATGAACGTGTTGCCCAAGCTTGTAGGCTCGAACATCGCCCTGCCCTCATACACGTACAAGAATGTACACAACCACAAGGACACTCTACTTCTGGCTCGCATGAACGTTACAAAACGCCCGAACGTTTGGCCCGTGAGAAAGAATTGGACTGTAACACCATCATGCGAAAATGGATTTTGGACAATGGTATAGCAACAGAAGAAGAGCTACTCGAAATAGAGTCGGATGCCAAAAACAAGGTCAAAGAAGCCAAGCTAAATGCTTGGAGCAATTACACGAGTCCCATTAAGGAAAATATCAGAGATATATTGGCCATTTTTGAAAAAGTATTGGCAGAAAATGGAGATAACGACCGAATTGTAAGCCTTATTTCCAGTTTTAAATCCCACCGTGACCCACTTTTCAAGGATATTGTCAAAGCAGTTAGAAAGCTGTTGATGCTCCTGAGCGATTCCAGTGCTACCCCTGCTCTACAACTAAAAGAATGGTATGACAATGCCCTTAAAATCGGAGCCGAGCGTTATCACACGCACTTGCACTGCGACAATGAAAAATCTGCATTGCGTGTCCCCATCGTTCCAGCCGAATTTGGCGAAAGCCCGACCAAGAAAAATGGTTATGAAGTGCTAAACCATTTTTTTGATAAAAAACTAGAAGATTACCCTAACCTATATGCCTTTGGAGAGGATGTCGGTCAAATCGGAGATGTGAATCAAGGCTTTGCCGGCTTGCAAGAAAAACATGGACGAGCGCGTGTCTTCGATACAGGCATCCGAGAGTGGACGATAATGGGGCAAGCCATCGGGATGGCAATGCGTGGCTTGAGGCCCATCGCCGAAATTCAGTACTTGGATTATTTGATTTATGGCTTGACACCGCTTTCGGATGATTTGGCGACCTTGCGCTACCGCTCCAACGGCATGCAAGCAGCCCCTGCTATCATCCGTACACGAGGACACCGCCTAGAAGGTATCTGGCATGCGGGCTCTCCTATCGGAATGATGCTGAACGCCTTGAGAGGGATTTATATCCTTACACCAAGGAATATGACACAAGCAGCAGGGATGTACAACACCATGCTCCAATCCAATGACCCAGCCATCATCATCGAATGTCTGAACGGCTACCGTCTGAAAGAAAACCTACCGACTAACCTCGATGAATTCACTGTTCCTTTAGGAATGCCCGAAGTGCTTAAAACAGGTAGCGATATTACCTTGGTAACCTATGGCTCTTGCATCCGTGAAGCGATGCAGGGCATCAAGCTCCTAGAGGAAGAAGGGATTTCTGTAGAGTTGATTGATGCGCAGACGATACTGCCTTTCGACTTGGATGGTGTCATTTTAGAATCCTTGAAAAAGACCAATCGTATCCTATTTATGGATGAGGATGTGCCTGGTGGTGCTACTGCTTACATGATGCAGCAAGTGCTAGAAGTACACGGTGGCTACCGCTACTTGGATGCCGCTCCTGCTACCTTGACCGCTAAAGCACACCGTCCGCCTTACGGCTCTGATGGGGATTATTTCAGCAAACCGAATGCGGAGGATGTATTTGAAACAGTGTATAAAATGGTCTACGAAGCGCATCCAGACTATCTAAATAAGATGCACTTTCTGGATTAGGATTTCACTTTCGTGAAAAAGATATTTGGAAAGCCAACTTCATGATGTGTGAAGTTGGCTTTTTTATTGTTAAAAATCAAAGAAAACTATCTGAACTCTGTAACTTATTCTATATTCTACATTACAAATACATATTTTATGTTTAAAATTCAGCCATAATGAGAATATCCACACTTTGTATTCTATCCATTCTTTTTTTGAGTCAACTT
>JAHDBO010000169.1 GCA_020630355.1 Saprospiraceae bacterium | reverse complement strand
AATCAAATGAAGTTCCTAGTAAAATAGACGTTATTACTGCAGCTGAAATCAAACTAAGAAATCCAGGAACGACAGCAGATGCACTGGAGTCAAATGTTTTTGTACAACGTACTCAAATGGGAGGAGGTAGTCCCGTTATTCGTGGCTTTGAAGCCAACAAAGTATTGATAGCAGTTGATGGGGTTCGGCTGAATAATGCCATTTATAGAAATGGGCATTTACAAAATGCCATCACAGTGGATAGCGATGTTATTGAAAGTGTAGAAATTGTATATGGTCCTGCGGCGGTTGTTTATGGTAGCGATGCGCTTGGAGGCGTTTTGAACCTAACGACCAAGGACCCCAAAATGAATTTCAAGGATGACGCTATCTTAACAGAATCCAACTATAATACCCGCTTCTCCTCTGCTAATTTGGAAAAAACGTTGCACTTAAATGTAAGTACAGCTGGAAGAAGATGGGGCTACTTTGGCGGATTCACTTATTCCGATTTTGACCGTTTGAGAGCGGGGTCAAGAGCACCAATTGGCATTGATTCTATTCCAGACCATTGGTTGAGACAACAATTTGTACAGCGCTCCAATGAGACAGATATATTTGTTAATAATAACCCACTCGAGCAAACAGCCTACAACCTAGACGCTTTTACACAAAATCGTACAGGTTATAGTCAGTATGATATCCTTCAAAAAATTCGTTATCAACCATCAGATAGCACTTATTATACATTCAATTTCCAGTTTTCAAATTCGAGTGATATTCCTCGTTACGACCGTCTAACAGAGACCAAAGGTGGTCGCTTGAAGTTTGCGGAATGGCACTATGACCCACAGATTCGTTTGATGAGTTCTCTCAAATTAAATCTATTTCGTCAGGAAAATAGATTATTTGACGAGGGGATTGTTGTGGGAGCATTCCAGTTTATAGAAGAAGACCGCATCAAGCGTAAATTCCAAAACTTGAATCGTACACGTCAAAGAGAAGATGTATATGTAGGCAGTTTGAATATAGATTTTAAGAAAAATCTGAATAGTAAAGATGTTGATTTAGAAGAAGACATCCAGTATAAGATTTTCTATGGTTATGAAGGAACTTACAATTATGTAGATTCCTATGCAGATGCTTTGAATATCAAAACAAGGGAAATTATTCCCGAACGGACACGCTATCCGAATGGAGGCAGTTCGATGTATACAAATGCATTATATGCTGCTTTCAATATGAAAGATCCAGAAAGTAATTTGAATTTAAAAACAGGATTGCGTTATACGATTGCAAGCGTGTTGACGAATTATGATGTAGAAGATTTACAACAATATATTCCTTCTTGGGATTTGGAATCGATTAATCTCGAAAATCGTTCTCGCTTAACAGGAAGTATTGGCTTGACTTACACCCCTGGCACTTGGCAATTCAAAACTTTAGTTTCTTCTGCTTTCCGTGTACCTAACGTAGATGATTTGGCAAAAATCAGAGAAAAAAATGGTTTTGTCACTGTTCCTAATCCAGATTTGACACATGAATATGCCTATAACGGAGAAGTAACTATTGCTAAAGAATTTGGTAAAAAACAAAGTAGCAATGGATTGCGGGGCAAAGTAAGTTTTACGGGTTTTTATACCTATTTGGACAACGCTATCATCCGTCAGCCATTTTTTGTACCGGGTGGTACAGAGGCTGACACGACGCTCATCATTGATGGGGATGAAGCTCGGGTGATTACCAATATGAATGCAGGACGTGCTACTATTTATGGTGTTTCAGCTAATTTATCGCTGAAATTACATTCCAACTGGAATTTTAAATCAAGCTATAATTATATCCGAGGTCGTTATACAGCTGGTTCTAGTGATTTAGATTCACTGGCAGCACTTTCTCATATTCCACCTACTTATGGGCAAATTAGTTTGGGATATAAAGCAGGAAAGGAAGATCGTTTTAAATCAGAATTTGTTGTTAGATACAACCTTCATAAACCACTTTCAGAATATGACCAATCTGGTGGTAGTTCGGATAATCTTGCTCAAGCCATCGAAGACTATGGTACACCAGCTTGGGTGACTTATAATTTATACACTTCGTATAGATTGACCGAAAAATTTAATATCAATGTGGGCGTAGAAAATATCATGGATATGCACTACCGAACATTCGCTTCGGGAATATCTTCTCCTGGGCGAAATTTTATCATTTCTCTCAATGGTAAATTCTAGTGTGTTAACAATTATCTAAGAAGCTCCTTACCTTTACTGTAATTCAGAACAAACATTTATTTTTGAGGGACATCAAACTTAGCTCATGCGTTACCTCATATCTTTTACGATTATAATCGTATTATTCCTTTCTTCTTGTCAAGAAACACCGCCAAAAGATACTCGCCCCTTGATTGACAACCCTGTGATAGTTGAATTAGGGAAAAAAATCGATGAGAATCCAAATGACCCTGTTTATCACATGCTTCGAGCAGGAGCTTATCAAGAGTTAGGCTATTTAGAAGAAGCAATTACAGATTTGGAAAATGCGATAAAGCTGGATGATTCTGATATTGAATGGCACACGGAGTTGGCTGGTATGTACTATGATACGGAGCAAGATTCTATGGTGTCAGTAGTACTAAATCGAGCTGTAAAAGCAAATCCTAAAAGTGCATCCTTACAAATAAAAAAAGCAGAATACGAGTTTCTGCTTGATGATACAGAAGCTTCTATCCGTAGTGCGACAGAAGCGCTAGCAATGGATGTCAAGCAAGCTGATGCCCATTATATTATTGGTTTGAATCAAAAAGAAAAAGAAGATTGGGCTTCCGCCAAAAAGTCTTTTCAAAATGCTATCAAAATCAATCCAGAACATCTGGATGCAATCGTAGAATTGGCCACTATTTTTAAAGAACTAGGCGATAAAAAAGCGCTTCAATATTACAATAAAGCACTTTCTTTGGATAGTACGAATGTCCATGCTATTTTAGCAAAAGCAGATTTTTATAGGGATAATCAAAATCTAGATACGGCATTAGAATGGTATCGAAAAGCGATTATTCAAGAACCTCAAAATGAAACCGCTTCTATCGAAAGTGGGAAGATCTTTCTAGAACAAAAAGCGTATAAAAAGGCGGATTTAGCTTTTAATATTGTAATACAAAATAATCCCCAAGGAGCTAAAGGCTATTATTATAAGGGTTTGGCGAAAATTGGAATGCAGGATAAAAAGAACGCTGCTAAATATTTTGACCAAGCGCTTCGTTTAGACGAAGACTTAGAAGCAGCCAAAGTTGAACTTCAAAAACTATCAGAATAATGAGATTGTTTTTTTTAATCGGTATCATAACTATCCTATTGTCGAGTTGTGGAAACAATGACTCGGCACCACACTATAATACAATTTCCGTAGAAGGTTATGAGCGGAAACCGATGAATAGGAAACCGCAAAAGCAATTTCCATTTGATATTGATGTACGTGTAACAGAAGATAAAATTGCCAATACAAAAGAAATTTTCAAGAATAGAAAAAAACCAGTGGTGCTTTCTTTTTGGTTGACGACTTGTGCTCCTTGCTTTGCAAAATTTAATGCTTTCTCGAAGCGCTATGATGATATGAAATCTGAAATTGACTTCGATTATTACGCTATTTCAATTGATTATCCTGATAATGAAGCGGCAGTCTTCTCTTCCGCAGTCGAAAATAATTGGCCTTTTCCAATTTTACATGACTTGAATCGAGAATTTAGACGGGCTTTGCCTGGTGGTTTAAATGGAATGCCGCAGACTTTTGTATATGATACCGATGGTAATTTGGTATTACATCAAAAGAAAGGAGAGTCTCTTGATTTTAATCAATTGGCAGAAGTATTGAAATCAGCTTCTAAATAAATCATCTATAAGGAACTCTTTTCTTCCAAAGCAGATTATATTAAAAAAATTATCTTTGCGCTCTGATTTGTCAGAGGGTAAATCAAGATTTGCAAAAGATTGAAATGCAATCTAATATCTGTATACTAATATCTAAAATTGACTAGATATGCATCAATATATCAACGAACTATCCCAACACGAAGGAAAAGAAGTCACTTTGAAAGGTTGGGCGTACAATGTTCGAACGAGCAAGACCAATATATTTGTAGAACTTCGGGATGGAACTGGTTATATTCAGTGTGTGATTTCTTTGGATAGAGTAGGAGAGGAACAGTTTGAAGAAGCCAAGAAATTAACTCGTGAAAGTTCCATGGCATTGAAAGGCGAAATCATCAAGGATGAGCGTCAATTAGGCGGTTACGAATTGGCGGTTTCTAATGTAGAGGTATATACATTTTCAAAAGATTATCCGATAAAACTCAATGAATCGGAGCATGGCCCCAAGTTCCTAGGAGACAAACGCCATCTTTGGATGCGCTCCAAGCAGCAGTGGGCGATTATGCGTGTTCGAAATGAGGTGACAATGGGTATTCATGAATTCTTTCAAAATGAAGGATTCGTACAAATGGATTCTCCGATTTTTACAGGTAATGTCTGTGAAGGAACGACAGAACTATTTGAAACGGATTTCTTTGGAGAACCTGCCTATCTTTCGCAGTCGGGACAGCTATATGCAGAAGCCTCTGCTATGGCAATGGGTAAGGTCTATACTTTCGGGCCAACTTTCCGTGCAGAAAAATCAAATACACCAAGACACTTATCCGAATTCTGGATGATTGAACCAGAGATGGCGTTCTTTGATTTAGAAATGGATATGAATTTGATTGAATCTTTTACAAGACACGTTGTTGGGCGCGTATTGGATAAATGTAAAATGGAGCTGGAAATCCTAGGACGAGATGTGAGCCGTTTAGAAAACGTGAACCAAGCATTTCCTAGGGTAACTTATG
>JAHDBO010000168.1 GCA_020630355.1 Saprospiraceae bacterium | reverse complement strand
TATCCGAGCCCATATTGGAGGTCATAATGATGATACTATTTTTAAAATTGGCGACCCGTCCTTTGTTATCCGTCAAGCGTCCATCGTCTAGCACTTGCAATAGAATATTAAACACATCGGGATGCGCTTTTTCTATCTCATCTAATAAAATAACAGAATAAGGCTTTCGCCGAACAGCCTCCGTCAACTGACCGCCCTCATCGTAGCCCACATAGCCTGGAGGCGCGCCGACCAAACGGGATACCGCATGACGCTCTTGGTATTCGCTCATGTCGATTCTGGTCAACATATTTTCGTCGTCAAAGAGATACTCCGCTAGGGCTTTTGCCAATTCCGTCTTTCCGACGCCTGTTGTTCCTAGGAACAAGAAAGAACCAATCGGGCGTTTTTCATCCGAAAGCCCTGTTCGATTCCTACGGATAGCATCGGCTACCAATTCAACCGCATTTTCTTGACCGACTACTCGTTGATGAATTTCATCCTCTAAGTAAATCAGTTTTTCTCGTTCGCTCTGTACCATTCTAGTCACGGGGATGCCTGTCCATTTCGCTACGATTTCGGCAATGTCTTCTGCGTCCACTTCCTCCTTCACCAACTGGCTCCCTCGCAACTGCATCTCTAACAGTTCCGCATTAAAGTCGCTGAGTTGCTGCTCCACTTCTGGGATTTTACCGTATTGGATTTCTGCCACTTCGCTGAAGCGGCCTTCCCGTTCGAGCTGCTTCGCTTGATGCTTGTACCGTTCGATATCCTCCTTGGCTTGTTGGATACCGAGTACGACGTTCTTCTCGCTTTCCCACTGTGCCAAGAACTGGTTACGCTCCTCTTCCAGATTGGCGATTTCAGCAGAAAGCGATTCCAATTTCTGTGTGTCGTTCTCCCGCTTCATCGCTTCCCGCTCGATTTCCAGTTGTCGAATTTTACGCTCTACAGCATCTAGTTCCTCTGGCATCGAATTCATTTCCAAGCGCAACCTTGCCGCTGCCTCATCCATCAAGTCTATCGCCTTGTCAGGCAAAAACCTATCTGAAATGTAGCGGTCGGACAATTGCACCGCAGCCACGACGGCTTCGTCCTTGATATTGATTTTGTGATGTGCTTCGTAACGTTCTTTAAGTCCTCTCAATATAGAAATCGCATCTTCCACATTTGGCTCATCCACAAGCACCATTTGAAAGCGACGCTCTAATGCCTTGTCTTTTTCAAAATACTTTTGGTATTCATTCAAAGTGGTCGCTCCAATCGCACGCAATTCTCCACGAGCGAGGGCAGGCTTCAAAATATTGGCAGCATCCATTGCTCCTTGTCCGCCGCCTGCGCCAACTAACGTATGGATTTCATCAATAAATAGAATCAAATCCCCATCGGCATTCGTCACCTCATTGATAACAGCCTTCAAACGCTCCTCAAACTCTCCTTTATATTTTGCACCAGCAATCAAAGCCCCCATATCCAAGGCAAAAATCTGTTTATCCGCCAAATCAGAAGGGACATCTCCGTTGATGATACGATGCGCTAATCCTTCCGCAATCGCTGTCTTACCTACGCCTGGTTCACCAACCAAAATCGGGTTATTCTTAGAGCGCCTCGCTAGGATATGCAATAAGCGACGAATCTCTTCATCTCGCCCAATCACGGGGTCGAGTTTACCTGCTTTAGCTTTCTCATTGAGATTGACGGCATATTTGCCCAAAGCATTGTACGTATCTTCTGCGCCATGACTGGTCACCTTGCTTCCCTTTCTCAAATCCTTGATAGCCGCTAGCAGGTTTTTCTCGGTCATACCATTGTCTTTGAGCATTTGGCTCGTCTTGTCTTTTACAGAAAGTATTCCTAGTAAAAGATGCTCTAAAGACACATATTCATCCCCCAATTTCTTGAGGTAGATGTTGGCTTTTTGGACAGCAGTGGCCGCTTCACGAGAAAAATACTGTTGCCCCTCAACGCTAGGGTAACTATCCAAGCTTTGTTTCAAGCCCTGTTTGATAGCATCTGGATTGATAGATAGTTTTTTGAAAATATAAGGACTCACATTCTCATCAACTTCTAGCAGACCCTGCAAGAGGTGCGCTACTTCTACGGCTTGGTGCTCTTTTTCCAATGCGACCTGCTGTGCCATTTGTAGTGCCTCCTGCGCTTTTAATGTGAAATTATTTGGATTCATATTTTTGGTACTGAATAGTTAATAGTGGAAAATGATTTTAAAAATCACTCCATTTATAATACAAACAAAAAACAAGGTTCAATTCCCGTTCCAAGCCCAAAAAAACAATTTTTTGTGCCATACTGTCATATTTTAAATTTTGTTACTGACTTTTTGTCCACCATAAAAAGGAGTAGCTGACTTTTTGCTATCATTGTTGGATAACTTATTCCCATTGAAACAACATTCTACATTAATATTAGGATTGACCATTTTGTTGAGTTTTATACTCCATTTTGATAAAATGGGGAAAGACTTATCAGGTCAACACGTCTGGCGACAGTCTCAAACACAGTGGAATATCCGAAATTTTTATCGGCACGATAGCAATATCTTAAATCCTCGTGTGGCGCATTTCAACGGGGGCAAAGACAATATCTATCGCTATGAGTTTCCTGTTATGCAATGGAGTATCGCGATGGTACAAAAGGTTTTCGGGGAAGATATATGGGTAACCCGAATTTGTTTGTTTTTACTAGGAGTTCTGACCTTATTTGGGCTCTATCAGTTCCTGCTCGCCCTTGGATTTTCGCCTCTTATCGCAGCTTGGAGTACATGGGCTTTCAATTTTGCCCCTGTATTTTTTTATTATACCATAGGTGTCATTCCCGATAACCTTTCTCTCTGTGCCAGCTTTTGGTTTTATGCATTCTTTTTTAGGTTTTATAAACGAGAAGACCTTAAATCTCTAGTCCTCTCAGGCTTAATGATTATGCTAGCCATACTCGCCAAACTTCCCTTTATCATTTTGGGACTTTCGGTATTTTGGTATTTCCTCCTTCTAGTCAAAACAGGGAAAAAGAAATTAGCATTAGCCGTTTTTATGGTATTCGGGCTAGCCTTAGTTCCACCTTTGCTTTGGTATAGCTGGGTCATACCAGGCTGGACTGGCAATGGGGTATTGTCAGGTGTCTTTGATAATCAAATCAGTCTTGAGCTTGCCTTTGAAATAGCTGCTTATCACTTGTTCCAAACACTACCTTATGGTCTGCTCAATCCTATTGCGGCCTTGTTTTTCGTGCTGGGGATTTACTTTTTTATTAAAAATAAAGCTTATAAAAATCGGCAATTCCCTTTTCTTATAGCAGGCTTGCTTGCTTGTTTGTTGTATTTCACCTTAGAAATCAACATGATTCATTTTGTACACGATTATTACTTATTCCCTTTCTTTCCATTCGTAGTATTGCCGCTTGCTTATGGTTTGAAAAATGTTTTTGAATACAAAAAAAGTGGAAAAAAAATAGCGCTTGCGTTCCTGCTTTACATTCCAATAAATACTTATGTAATTGCCCAAGATTACTGGGACATCAATCGTTCAGGACCGAACAGGGCCATCTACGAGCATCAAGAAATCTTGAAAAATGCCGTTCCTAATGGAGAAAGATGCATTTTCATCAATGATGTGTCCATGTTCATTTTTACTTATAAAATGGATAAACAAGGCTACGTCTTTTTCAATGATTATCTTCCTGCTATTTGGATTGACGATATGGTCAAGAATAACGGTGTGCGGTATATGTACTCGGATTCTAGGATTGTAGATGAGCGCGCAGATGTGCAACCTTATTTAGATACGTTGCTATTGCAAAAGGGAACGGTACGGGTCTTTAAACTAAAAGAACCAGACTCTTTTCCAACTACGGAATAATGCCTCACCTATTGTTGAGTATCATCCGCTTGCTTGGATACGGGCAGTTTTGAATCTTGGATAATGTATAAGGGACGTTGAAGCGTATTGCGATTGATACGAGCGATATAAGTCCCAATAATTCCAATAGAAATCAATTGTACGCCTCCGATAAACATCGAACTGATGATGAGCGAAGTCCAGCCCGTGATGGTCCTATCCAAGATATAATGGGAATAAAGGGCATAAAGAATAATCACAAGCGAAAGAAAGGAAATAAAAAATCCAAGACCAGTAACCAGTCGCAGTGGATGATTGGAAAAACTGGTAATTCCGTCCATAGCAAAGCGGAACATTTTACCAATAGAGTAGGAAGTCGTGCCGTATTTGCGCTGTGCCCGCTCGAAATATACCGCCGTTTGGCGAAAGCCCAGCCAAGCAATTTGACCTCGTAAAAATTTATTTTGCTCGGGCATTTGACGGAGGTATTCTACCACTTTTTTATCAATGAGCCTAAAGTCCCCTGTGTCGACTGGAATGTCTATTTCGGTCATTGCCCTCAAGGTTCTGTAGAAAAGTTTTGCGGTGATTTTCTTGAAAAAACCCTCTCCTTCTCGCTTGCTCCGCTGTGCGTAAACGACCTCGTAGCCTTCCAGATACTTTTCATACAATTCAGAAATCAACTCGGGTGGGTCTTGCAAATCCCCATCCATGATAACGACGGCATCGCCTGTACAGCTATCCAAACCTGCGGAAACTGCGATTTGATGACCGAAGTTGCGGCTGAAGCTAATGAAAAATACAGATTGGTCTTGCTCGGCGATGGTATTTATTATAGACAGGGAATGGTCCGAACTGCCATCATTGACAAAAATGATTTCGTAAGGCACGCCCACTCCGACAAGGACAGTTACCAGTCTCTGGTAAAGTTCCCCTAGGCTTTTTTCCTCGTTATGTATAGGTATAATGACGGAAATACGGTTCAAAATAGAGCGGCTTGAGTGCTGAAAGGATTGATTTTGGCTCTAAAGTTAC